>SFFP01000148.1 GCA_004556875.1 Ruminococcus flavefaciens | reverse complement strand
CAGAACATCATGGAGCATGGTATACAGCTGAGTATGTGAGATAAATCCGCTCTTATCCTTCGGATCATTGGCGTATTCTTCGAGGAAATAATCATACTTCTGCATAAGAGCGCTGTCCGCGACAGTGACATTGGCAGTCTTATTTGCCTTTATGAGAAACTTTGCGATATTGCCGCATTTGTATCCGTTATTGATAAGCGGCAGATATGCAACACAAAGCCTCTGATTTTCCACATCGTAATAAACATTTTTCAGGTTGCTGAGCAGGATATCATCTGCCGACATTCCCAAAGAATCGCAGCTTTCAAGTATTTTCTGAAACTGGCTGATCATTCCGAAATATTTTTCCTGTGTCATATTCTGTTTGATGTATTCCGAAAAAGCCGTCATATTTGTAACGTTGTATTTAAGTACATTTCTTGTTGCAGTTTTTTCCCATTTCACGCCGAGAAAGCCCTTGTCTGTATTTCCGTTGACAAGCTTGAGATGCTCCTCATTGATCTGGTCCTTCTTTTTCAGACCTGCCTGTAAAAAGGTATCACAGCCCTGATAAAGGAGCTTAGTCGTTATTCCAGCCATTTTTCCACCCCTAAGTGATATAAAAGAACTCTTTTTCGCAAAAATAAGCGTAATAAAAACATTTTATAAATTATTACCACCTGACAGTCTGACAGCTTCAGCAATCAGTATGATACATACAAATTTATTATACCACTCAGCATTAGTTTTGTCAATAATTCGAATAAAATTCTGTGGGTTTGATAAAAATTAGCCAATCATTGAAATATCCGTACAGATGTAGTATAATTAATGTATCCTTAATAACCGCCGTTGGCGGTTATTGCCCCGAACTTTTTTCGGGAAGCACAAATTCTCAATAAAATAGGGAATTTGCGCGTCACATTTCTTTATGTCAAGCTCATGTTGCCTTTTAGTCGCTGAGCAGACATTAATTAAGAAAAAAGGAGAATTGCCATGCTTAGTCTGAGACCTGCCAACTGCAATGATATCGAAAAGGAATACCTGTTTGTACGCGATATACCTGCGGACGAGAACGGTTTTATAAACGATTATCCGGACATAAGCCGTGAAGATTTTGACTCTGCCCTTGACTGTCTCATAGCCAATTCCTCAGGCGAACAGCTTCCCGACGGTTACGTGCCTGCAACAACGTATTTTCTCTGGGATAATAACGATATAGTTGGAGAATTTCAGCTGAGACATCACCTGTGCGAGTCGCTTATCAGCGGCGCAGGTCATATCGGTTACTATATCTCCCCCGAAAACCGCGGAAAAGGCTATGCCACCGAGGGGCTGAAGCTGATACTGGCAGAAGCACGTAATATCATTCCCGAGGACGAGATATATCTGCGTGTGAGGAAAAGCAATCCTGCGTCACTGAAAGTAATGCAGAAAAATGGCGGCTATATACACCATGAGGATGAACAGTCATACTTTGTACGTATAAAAAAGGAGCAAAAATGAAAATATTCATTGATGCCGACGGCTGTCCCGTCACAGACATCGCCGTAAGGCTTGCTGTAAGGTACTCTGTCCCATGCACCATAATATGTGACACAGCACACTCCATATACCGCGACGGTGCAGATACCATAGTTGTTGACAAGGGCGCTGACAGTGCCGATTTCCGACTTGTAAACCTTATCTCATCGGGAGATATCGCCATTACACAGGATTACGGACTTGCCGCCATGTGTCTCAGCAAGAATGCTACCGTTCTCAATCAGGACGGCAAGGAGTATACCGATGAAAATATTTCGGGACTTCTTTCATTCCGCGCAGTTTCCGCAAAAATACGCAAAAGCGGCGGACGCACAAAGGGTCACTCAAAACGTACTTCCGAACAGAACAAAGACTTTGAAAAGGCTTTTGCCGAATTGCTCAGCATGAGAACAGGAGAAAACAAATGAAACACTCAGGTACTTTTAATATAGATACTCCGCGGCTTATCCTCCGCAGATTTGAAACAGATGACCTTGAAACCATGCACAAAAACTGGGCATCAGACCCTGCCGTGCAGACCGAATACGGCGAACCTGCATATGCCACCGCCGCTGAGGCACAAAAACTCCTCGAACAGTACATAAGCGGCTATAGCTCCGACAGCTTTTACCGCTGGGCGATAATCGACAGGACAAGCGGCGAAAATATCGGTCAGATAGCCTTTTGCCGCGTATATGAGGAGCTTCGCACCGCTGAGATAGAATACTGCATCGGCACAGCCTTTCAGGGACACGGCTATGCAGGTGAAGCGCTTTCCGCAGTCATAGAAAATATTTTCCGATGTACGGACTTTCAGCGGCTTGAAGCCTATCACCGTGCCGAGAATACAAAGTCGGGACGAGTGTTGGAAAAGTCCTCAATGCACGTTACAAACAATGTTGAACGTTTCCGACAGCAGGGACTTTCCCCTGAGGGTGAGGTCTGCTACTGCATAGAAAGAATCTGAAAAAGGAGGCAGGCTATGAAACTGAATTTTACAAAGCTAAAGCCAAAAAGTCCTGATTTCTGCAAGGTCAGACAGCTCTACATGAGAGCCTTTCCCGATGACGAACGCGCTCCGTTCCTCATGCTGACGCTGAAAGCAGGCAAAAAGGGAGTGGATTTCTGGTCCGTAAGCCGTGACGGTGAATGGGCAGGAATGCTCTATATCGTAAATCACCGCGACCTTTCATATGTGTTCTATCTTGCAGTCTCAGAGGAATTCCGCGGACAGGGCGTAGGAAGCGCTATTTTAAAAGCGGCGCAGAAGCTTTACAAGGGACGCAGACTTTTCCTTGCAATAGAGCTTCTTGACGAGAATGCCGAGAACTATGAACAGCGCATAAGCCGCAGGAATTTCTACCTCAGAAACGGCTTTGAAGAGCTTCATCAGAAGCTTCGTGAGGGAAATGTCACCTATGAGATACTCGGAGTAGGCGGTGACGTAAAGGCTGAGGAGTACGAAGCGCTTATGAAAAACTATGCAGGCGCTATTCTTTCGAAGCTTTTCACTATGGAATTCGTAGACTGATAATATGCAAAAAGGAGTATCATAAGATACTCCCTTTTTTATATCCATATATCCATTTCACCCTTGTCGGGAGCTTCAAAAAGCGACTCGAACTTAGCCGCAAGTCCCTCATCAATGAAGTAAGCATCGCTCCGTCCGTTTCTCACCTCTGCGTTGCGCTTTTCTATGCGTCTTTTCCACTCATCATCGTCAACGCTGATATAGTGGAATTCGCAGTCTATACCGTTTTCACGGTAAAAGCTCCTTGCAAAATCACGGTCTGACTTTTTCCAGAATCCCCAGTCAAGGATAACAACTGTTCCTGCTTTTGCTATCTCAACGGACTTTTTGTAAAGGTATTTCTCAGTGCGGCTGACGAATTCATCGTGCCTGTCACCTGTATCGCCGCCGAGAATATCGAGCATCAGCTCGTCAATAGAGAGAATAACGCCGCAAAGCTGTTCTTTAAGCTTTTGTGCATACGTACTTTTTCCCGAGCATATCCTGCCGCAGGTCATTATAACTTTAGCCATTTTCTTTTCCTTTTTCAATTATTTTCGTAAATCCATGTCCGCTTCGTTCATGGGGATGTGACTTATATCCGCACTTCAGGTAAAACTCGTCCTTATCCTTTGCGCTCATAAGCTGTAAAAAGCTCCACCAGCCGTCTTTGAGCTGACTGCGGATGTAGTCCTCGATATAGGACAAAAGAGACTTTCCTACACTTTTTCCCTGATATTCGGGAGCAACGATAAGGTCTTTGAGAAAGAACGCCATGCCGCCGTCACCGATAAGCCGCGCCATTGCGATTACCTTGTCAGCGTCCTTTACCGCAAATGTAACATAACTGTTTTTCAGCGAGGTTTCCACAAGCTCGCGGTCGGGTCTGCCCCAGCCTGCCGAGTCGAAAAGCCGTATAAAATCATCTGCACAGAGTGTATTCATTTCTATTGTATAGTCCATGTCAGTCCCTCCTTATTAAATAGAGTATACCACAGCACAGTATTTTTTTCAACACCTATGAGCTTTTTGAACAAAATCAGCCTGCTCTATTTTTGTGCAAAAATGGCTTTGAGAAAAATCAGCAGAAATAGTATAATATAAGTACAGCAATGCTGAATAAAAACGGAGATGATACTATGAAGAGAATACAGTCAGCCTGCATAATGCAGACATTGAGATTTCAGCAGAAAGAAGGCACAGGACTCCCGAAAGAGTCTATCGTAAAGCTCAACCATGAAGAAGTTGCACGCTACAAAGCACAGCTTGAAAAGAGCCGCACACGCTACAAGATAGACAAAGAGACCGAAGAACCCGACGGTGCTATAATAATACGTATCCGCAAGGAATACAACAACGGTGCACCTGTAGGAGACTATTTCGACTGAGCAGAACAAGCCGCTTTTTGCGGCTTTTTTTGTTTATACACACAGCAAAGTTCCGCCAAAAATACACTTTTCCTCCGTTTTTGCAGCGCTTTATGCCAAACAGAGTTGAAATATACATAAAATGGTGATATAATAGCAAATAGGACAGAAACATAATTAAAAGAAAAAAATTATGTAGATCTATGTCACACCGTACACATATAAAACGATTGTTTGAATGAAAGTTAAAAGCGCAAACGTATTTAAAAAAGGAGAATATAAAATGAAAAAGAATTTTTTACTGGCACTTGCTGCTGTTGCAGCTATCTCATTTACAGGCTGCGGAAGAGAAACTGTAGGACCTGCTACTCCTTCTGATGTAAGACCTACATCAAACTCAGCTGTAACCACTTCAGCATATGATTGGAATTGTCAAGAAATGTGCAGTCGGAGAATACCCAAAATCTTGGATAGGCAGGAGTCAGGCAGCGTGATGAGATCGTTGCTTTGAATTTCTTAGTGC
>SFFP01000147.1 GCA_004556875.1 Ruminococcus flavefaciens | reverse complement strand
TTGAATTTATTCAGCGGAAATGTTAGACCAAGCTCAGGTATGATATAATATACCGTTCCCGTCATACCTGCGGGGAATATCACCAGTCCGTCACCTGCGGACTTGCAGTTTTTTGCACCAAGACCGTCATAGTCAATGACATAGTGCATTGAATTTTCAAGGTCATAAACATGAACTATTTTAGTATCCGATGTTGTAGAAGCGCTTCCCAGCTTTACGACAAGCTTTTTATCATCGGCATAGATTATCTCACAGCCCGTAAGACCTGTCGAGACCCTGTAATTTTCGGTGCATACGTCGTATTTTCGGGAATTCTCAGGCTTTTCCTTCCATGCAAAAAGCTCGCCGAATATATACGGACAATCATCGTCTGCATTTTCGCTCTCTTTATGTGCGGTATAAAGCACATTCCACGTTTTGCTCTCAAAGTCGTATTCCTTTACAGCAATGTCACTGCCTGTTATTATGTAGTAATGCTCGCCGTCATTTGAATAGGAATTCTGTCCGTTTTGCGGCTTATAATCCTCAGGGACTTCCTCCGTGATGTTCACTACTTCCCTTATCAGCAGTCTGTCTGCGGAATTTGGCAGTATTCCCGTGTAAGACTTAACTTCATCAGGCGAAGGGAGTATAGTCACAAGCTCAGACTTTTCCTCGTCAAGATAGCAGAGTCCGCGCTCCTTTGTATTGACGTAGAGCACGCCCTTTATCATGTACATCTCGTTGAGATACAGACTGCTTTCGGGGGCGGAATGACGGAAAAGCTCCTCCTTTTCTCCTGTAAGACCGTTCACACGGAATATGGCTGTCTCATGAACATCGGTACACATCGTGTCATATCTTACCGTCATATAAAGGTCGTTTCCATCAACGATGATATCGTATACATCGCCCTTATGTGGCTCAGTACAGCTCTTTTCCCATTCTTTTTCCGCCTTTTCACGGTATTCTTCGTCTCCGATATTTGAATAATATGTCCTGTATCTGTCACGATACTCCTCAGCCTTGCAGGGCGGAATGTACTCACCGAAATCAAGCTCTGAAACGTTTATGCTGTGGACTTTCAGCGGCGGCTCGTCATCTGTAACTCTAAGAGTAACGTCAAGAGTCGTGAAGCTGTCCTCGGAAAACTCCCTGTATTCCTGCTTTACAGGCTCGTCAAGGGCTGGCTCTTCCGCTGTGTTTTCAACGTTTACAGGCTCTTTCTCTGTCTTTTTCTTTTCACTGCACGAAAAACAGCTTGCTGTCAGCGCTGCGGCTGCGATGAGGCTTATAATTTTTCTCATATTTTCTCCCCCTTAGGCGTTTTATATATAAGTGATTTTCAATGACGAAAAAGACGATGTTTTTTATATTAAAATATAAAAATATATACGAACTACCTGCACCAATTGTACAGGTCAAAATATATTATGTCAACAATTTTCGATAAGTCAAGCTATTTATTGTCGATATTTGTTTTCGCTTCATCAATTTTTCCAAATCAGCGGCTGAATGGGCAGTTTTATTTATGATTTATCTGGAATTTTATAGCTATTTTCTCTGAAATTTGCAAAGACATAGGATTTGTGTTATAATATAATGATAAAAACGATCTTTGATTTGTGTTTTTGAAAGGGGTTTTTAAAAATGGACAGAAATATGTTTATTGAGAAATTCACTGAAAAGCTGCCTAAAGATATAAAGTCGGCTTCTCCGCAGCAGCTCCACGATGCTCTCGGCAGAACAGTAATGGAAATGTTCTCTGACCGCTGGAATAACAGCCGTCAGGCGCACCTCTCAAAGCGCCGTGCAGCTTACCTATCTATGGAATTCCTCGTTGGACGCGCTGTATACAATAACCTCCTTGTACTTGGAATTTACGACGATGTGGAAAAGGCTTTCGCTGAGCTTGGTCTCGACCTCGCTTCACTGGAAGAGATAGAGGACGCTGCCCTCGGTAACGGCGGTCTCGGCAGACTTGCTGCCTGCTTTCTCGACAGTGCCGCTTCGCTGAGTCTCCCTCTCGACGGCTACGGCATACGCTATAAATACGGTCTCTTCAAGCAGTCTATCGTTGACGGCTATCAGAAAGAGGACATCGACGACTGGACTAAATACGGCGACCCCTGGTCTGTACGCTGTGATGAGGACACCGTCCTTATCGAATACAACGGTCAGACCGTAAAGGCTGTGCCTTATGATATGCCTGTATTCGGCTTTTATACCGAAAACGTCGGCACTCTCAGACTCTGGCAGGCTGAGCCTGTAAAGGAGTTTGACTTTGATATTTTCAATAAGCAGGACTACCTCGAAGCCTCTAAGGAAAAGATATACGCTGAGGATATCTCCCGTGTGCTCTATCCTAATGACGACACCGACGAGGGCAAAAAGCTCCGCCTTAAACAGCAGTATTTCTTCAGCTGTGCTTCTCTTACAGATATTATCAGAAAGCACAAGGCTCGCTTCGGCACTCTCGATAACCTTGCAGACTATATCTCCGTACAGCTCAACGATACTCACCCTGTTATCTCTATCCCCGAGCTTATCCGCCAACTGGTCGACAACGAGGGTTATACCTTTGAAACTGCCCTTGCTATGGCAAAAAAGATATTCAACTATACAAATCATACCGTTATGCAGGAGGCTCTCGAAAAATGGCGCACTGACCTTGTGGAGGAGCTTCTGCCCCGTATCTATGCTATAATCATTCAGATAAACGAGGCTCTCATCGCTGATATGTATTCAGCCGATGTGCCTAAGGACAAAATAGACCGCATAAAGATTATCAAGGGAAGCCTTATCCACATGGCTGATATGGCTTGCTATGCGTCCAGCCATATAAACGGCGTTGCCGAGATACACACTCAGATACTGAAAGATACCGTCCTTGCAGATTGGTTCAGCCTTTATCCCGAGCGATTCCGCAACGAGACTAACGGCATAACTCAGCGCCGCTGGATAGCTCTCTGCAATAAGGAGCTTTCTGCGCTCATTACCGAGCTTATCGGCGATAACAGCTGGATAAATGACCTTGACAAGCTCAAGGAGCTTGCTAAGTACGCTGACGACGAGAATATCCTCCGCCGCTTCATCGACATCAAGCAGGACAAGAAAAAACAGCTCTCTGACTTCATCAAGGCTCACGACGATATCGACACAGACCCGAATTTTGTATTCGACATTCAGATAAAGCGCCTTCACGAGTATAAGCGTCAGCTTCTCAACGCTTTCTCTATACTCTGGATATACTACGGCATAAAGGACGGAAGCATCAGTAACTTTACTCCTACCGCTTTCATCTTCGGAGCTAAGTCTGCCCCGGGATACCGCCGCGCGAAGGCTATAATCAAGTTCATCAACGAGGTGGGCAGGATAGTTTCCTCTGACCCTGATACACGCGACCTTATCAAAGTCGTTTTCGTACAGAATTACAACGTTTCCTACGCCGAAAAACTGGTAGCAGGCGCTGATATCTCAGAGCAGATATCCACAGCAGGCACTGAGGCAAGCGGCACAGGAAATATGAAGCTCATGCTCAACGGCGCTGTTACTCTCGGTACTTTCGACGGTGCAAATATCGAGATAGTACAGGAGGCAGGCGAGGAAAACAACTATATCTTCGGCGCAAGAGTCGAGGAGCTTGAAAAGATAGTTCCCGAATACGACAGCAGAAAGATATTCGCTGATGACCCTATGATAAGAAAGGTCGTATCATCTCTCATTGACGGAAGCGTTTCTGACGGCGGAAGCGGCGATTTCCGCGAGCTTTACACAGCTCTCCTTGACGGTGCGAGCTGGCATGCTCCCGACCATTACTATCTCCTCGGAGATATGAGAGATTATGTGGAGACAAAGCTCCGCTGTATCAGCGACTACAGCTCCGACAGAATGGCTTTCGCAAGAAAACAGTGGCTCAATATGTGCAATGCAGGCAAATTCAGCTCTGACAGAACTATTGCAGACTACGCTGAAAATATCTGGAATATCCGTTAAACTACTCTCACATATCCTACGAAGGGCGGTGAACGATTGAACCGACTTACCGATAAGCTGGCTATACTTCTTATATGTATACTGAGCATCGTCATGTCTGACAGCTTTTCAGAACCTGTTATCGTTACGCTGATAACAGTCATGGTGTCTGCGGCGGCTCAGCTCCTTACAGGAACTTTCACGGCGGCGGCACTCATTGCGCTTTGCTCACTGTTTTGCGGAGTATTCCCTCTTATGTTCTGCTCGTTCCCCCTGCTCTTATATGACGCTTTGTGGGAGAAAAAATGGTGGCTGGTCACACCTGCGGCTGTTATACTGCTGAATATCGAAAAACTAAGTCCTCAGCAGATAATGCTTACCGCAGCCGCTATTGCTGTGACAGTTATCATATATAAAAGAGTTTCTCACCTTGAAACTACCGTAGCTACACTCACTTCCCTGCGTGATGAGGTGGCAGGCAAGAACAGACAGCTTGCAGAGCAAAATCTGCGCCTTGCCGCCGCTCAGGATAATGAGATACACCTCGCTACTATGAAGGAGAGAAACCGAATTGCCCGTGAGATACACGATAATGTGGGACATATGCTTACACGCTCGCTTTTACAGTCAGGCGCTCTTATCATTATAAACAAGGACGAACAGCTGAAAGAACCTCTGGAAAGCCTGCGTTCTACCCTTGACAGCGCTATGACAAGCATACGTGAAAGCGTTCACGACCTTCACGATGAGTCTATCGACCTTAAAAAAGTCATCGAAGACAGCATAAGCACTGTTGACAGCAGATTTACCGTGTCATTTGACAGTGATATAAGCGAAAATATCCCCGGCAATGTCAAAATGTGTATCATAGGAGTAGTCAAGGAAGGACTCTCAAACGCCGTAAAACATTCAAACGGCAATAGAATAAACATCGTTATCCGTGAACATCCTGCGTTCTTTCAGCTAATATAGGTCTTAAAAATATGTCAGACCGCGCCGCAGCTCTTAACGGCAGAATAACTTTTACTCCCTCTGAGGAAGGCTTTAAGATATTCATGTCACTGCCTAAATCATAAATTAAACGTTTTTGCAGCGATTCTTTATCCTATAGGAGATTTTTAAATGAGTACTGAAACTTTAATGAAATACGATTCACCAGCTGAGAGCTTCAATGAGGCTCTCCCTATCGGAAACGGACGTATCGGCGCTATGATATTCGGAACACCCGTAAAGGAAAGTATCGTTATCAACGAGGATTCTATATGGTCGGGCGGTCTCCGTCACAGAATAAACCCTGACGCTAAGGAAGGCTTTGAAGAAGTCCGCAGACTCCTTGCCGAAGGAAAGACCGCTGAAGCTGAGGATACGGCTTTCAGCAAAATGCAGGGCGTTACCCCGAATATGCGCAGATATCTGCCTCTCGGCGAACTGAACACAGAGCTTCAGCTCGACGGAAAAGCTCGTGAATACTCACGCAGTCTCGATATCGGAAGTGCAGTTGCAGATGCTTCCTTTACCGTGAACGGCGTTATATATACAAAAGAATACTTCGTATCCGCCCCCGATGATGTTATGGTAATGCGTATCTATGCGTCAGAACCGAACTCAGTATCCCTTAACTGCTACATCGGCGGACGTGATGAATACTGCGACGACAACCGCCCATGCGGTGAGAATATGATACTCTATACAGGAGGAAGCGGCGGAAAGGACAGTATCCTCTTTGCAGCCTGTCTCGGCGCTTCTGCAAAGGGCGGCACTCTCAGGACTGTCGGAAATAAAATATGCGCAGAAAATGCCGATGAAGTAATGATAGTCCTCTCTGTCAGAACAAGCTTTTACAGCGAGGTATATGAGGAGTCGGCTAAGGTCGACATTGAAATGGCTCTTCAGTGCGATTATGAGGAGCTTTATTACCGCCATGTAAATGACTATAAGGAGCTTTTTGACCGCGTTGAGCTTTCTCTCAACGACAACAGCGATGAAGACCTTACCCTCCTTACAACCGCTGAGCGTATCGAGCGCCTTAAAGGCGATGAACTCGACAACAAGGAATGTGAGCGCCTTATCCATGATAATAAGCTGCTTGAGCTTTACTTCAACTTCGGAAGATACCTTATGATATCATGCAGCCGCCCCGGCACTCAGCCTGCAAATCTGCAGGGCATATGGAATGAGCATATTTCCTCTGAGTCGGGCAGCCGCTATGTCCTCGATATCAATACCGAAATGAATTACTGGCCCGCAGAAAGCTGTAATCTTTCAGAGTGTCATCTGCCCCTCTTTGACCTTATGGAAAGAGTATGCGGAAACGGACGTGTTACAGCTAAGGAAATGTACGGCATACACAAAGGCTTCGTCTGCCACCACAATACGGATATATGGGGCGATACCGTTCCGCAGGGCAGTGCAAGAAATGCAAGTATATGGCCTATGGGCGGCGCATGGCTCGCTCTCCATATATATGAGCACTATGAATATACCCTCGATAAGGATTTCCTTGAGGAAAAATATCATATACTCAAAGAAGCTGCCGAATTTTTCGCTGAATACCTTACCGAAAACAGCAGCGGCAAGCTCGTTACAGGTCCGTCTGTATCTCCGGAAAATTACTATATCGACAATAACGGCGTAAAGGCAAGCCTTTGCATGGGCCCTGCTATGGATATGCAGATAATCACCGTGCTCTTTGCCGATGTCATAAGAGCTTCACATATTCTCGGCAAAGACAGCGCTTTCGCTGAAAAGCTCAGCAATATGATGCAAAAGCTCCCTCTTCCGCAGGTCGGAAAATACGGACAGATAATGGAATGGTCTGAGGACTTCGACGAGTACGAGATAGGTCACAGCCATATCTCTCAGCTCTTCGCTCTATACCCTGCTGACCTCATAAATCCTTACAGGACACCTAAGCTGGCTGATGCGGCAAGAGCTACTCTCGTCCGCAGACTTATACACGGCGGCGGCAAAACAGGTCTGAGCTGCGCATGGATATCAAATATGTGGGCAAGACTCTTTGACAGCCGCATGGTCTATGAAAACTTAAAACGCCTGCTCTCATACTCAACTAACCCGAATATGACAAATTCTGACGCTCCTTTAAGGTTAGACGGAAATTTCGGCGGTACTGCCGCTATTGCAGAGGCTCTTTTACAGAGCTGCGGCGGTGAGATGAACCTGCTTCCCGCACTCCCCGATGAGTGGAGAAGCGGCCATATCAAAGGCCTTAAAGCTAAGGGCGGATATACTGTTGATATCTCATGGATAGAAAGCAAGCTCTCTACTGCTGAGATATATTCCGATAATGACGGCGAGCTTCGTCTGCGCGCAAACTGTGTAGTAAGCATAATCTGCGACGGCGAATCTGTCAATTCACGCATTGAGGACGGCGTTATCATATTCAATACAGAAAAAGGTAAAAAATATACAGTAAAAGCATGACCTTTTAGGAGGAATACATGGATCTTCGCAAAATACTCGCTGCTGCTGCCGCTGTCGGAGCTGCTGCTTCCGTATTCGCTGCGTGCAGTAACAGCAAGAAAACTACTCTTACCGCTTCTGTACCAATTATAGAAGAAACTACTGCTAAAAAAACTACAGAAGCCACTACTACTCTCCCTGTTGAGACTTTCCCCGACTATCCCGTTACTTTTCCCGAAATAGAGAAAACTCAGTCAGGCAACCTCTATGAAGCCGAAAATGCTGAGCTGAAGGGCGGTGCTAAGGTCGCAGCAGATAAACCCGAATTCAGCGGTGAAGGCTATGTCACAGGCTTCGGAAACGAAGGAAAAGCCTCTGCCGTTTTTGAGATAGATGTTCCAAGCAATCAGCACTATGACCTTTCATTCAACATCTCAGCGGATAAGGCTGTAAACTGCCGCATAAAACTCGGCGACGAACAGCTTACGGTCTTTAAAACTACCGATAACGGTCAGTTCACCTATATCACCGTATACGGCGTTTTCCTTACTAAAGGAAAACAAAAGCTTGAAATAACCCCCGAAAACGGCGATATGTGCCTTGATTACCTCAAAATAGAAAACAATACCTCTCTCAGCAGTATAAGCTATGATGCTAAGGGCGAGCTTGTAAACAAGAATGCAGGAGAGTCCGCTAAAGAGCTTATGAGCTTTCTTTCCGAAAATTACGGAAAATACATGATAACAGGTCAGTACGCTTACGGCGGAGAAAATGCTGAGCTTGACCTCATTTACCGCACCACAGGCAAATATCCTGTTATACGCTTTTCAAATTTTGAAGTACCCGATGTAAGCTTTGATGAGAGCTTCAAGGAAGTTGACGCGGCGGCAGAATGGTATCTCAATGGCGGTATCTCATGCGTGAGCTGGTACTGGAATTCGCCATCTGACAAGAAAAGCGCACTCCATTCCGATGATACCGACTTTGACCTCTCAAAGGCTGTAACCGATATTAAAATTTCCGAACTCAACGAAGAAGAGATACGCGAGCTTTACAGCAAGGGAAATATTTCCAAAGAATGTTACGGTCTTATCCTCGATATAGATAATATGGCAGGACAGCTCACTTCACTGAAAAACAGGGGAGTCCCTGTGCTGTGGAGACCTCTCCCCGAAGGCTACGGAAGCTGGTACTGGTGGGGCACTAAGGGCGCAGACTGCTATAAATGGCTATGGAATCTTATCTATGACCGCTTTACCAATTACTTTGAGCTGGACAACCTCATCTGGATATGGAACGGTCAGAGTGACAGCACTCTCGTTGACAAGAAAACTTTCGATATCGCCGCCGTTGACCTTTACTTCAAGAACGAAAAGGACTATGGAAGCAGATTTTATGAGGAATTTGCCGCTGTTCAGAAATTCGTGGGCAGTGACAAGCTTATCGCCATAAGTGAATGCGGAAGTGTACCCGATATGGACGCGGCTTTCAGAGACAACGCTGTCTGGTCTTTCTTCGGCGTGTGGTACGGTAAGTATATCATGGCTGAAACAGGCGAATACAGCGACGAATTTACAAGCAAGGACGCTATAATCAGAGCCTATAACTCCGACGGCGCTATGACTCTCGATGAATACCGCAAAATGAGAGGTATCAAGCCGCCTGAGACCGAAAATGCCGATACTGAATCTTCAACGGCTAAGGAAGAAGAAACTACAGTGACCGACTAAAAGGAGGTTTTTCTATGGACGGAGAATTTCACCCCAAAAGACCGCTCTCTGCGGCACAGGACGAGATACTCGTCAAAATGCTGCACGAAGTCGAAAGAAATGACCATAGGGCGATAAGCTTCAAGCTATGGGATACCCTCGTTATTACGCCGTTTTCACAGCCTGAGGATATTTTCCTGTTTATGGAAGATGATTTCTCTCTGCTCAATACCACAAATAAAAGCTTTACTGAGTATCGCGTAGAAGCTCAGAAAGCCGCTGAAAAAAAATACGGCACAAAGGGAAACGTTACTCTTGAAAAGATATATGATATCCTCGCAAAAATGAGCGGTATCACTCCCACAGGCAGGGAAAAGCTTATGACAAGAGAATGTGACCTTATTCAGCATTTCGCCTTTCCGCGAAAAATAGGAAAGCTGCTCTTTGATAAGGCTAAGGACTGTAAGAATAAAATAATCATTACTTCTGTATCATATTATCCGAGAGATGTTGTGGTAAAGATACTCTGC
>SFFP01000006.1 GCA_004556875.1 Ruminococcus flavefaciens | reverse complement strand
GAGAAATGCACTATCACGGAAGTGTGAGAAATGCCATGAGAATAATCGGTGCGACTCCCTCGGCTAAGGAATTTTTCGGCAGTATAGGTGTACTCTGCACTGCCGACTCAAAGGGCAGGATATATCCGCGAAGCAATAATGCGGCAACTGTTCTCAATGCGCTGAGAATGCGTGCGGAGGAGCTTGGTGTTATCGAGAGGTGCGGCTTTGAAGCAAATTTTATCGAGAGCACCGATAACGGTTTCAGGATATCTTCTGTATCGGGAGACAAATATCCGTGCAGACGTATCATTGTTGCAGCAGGCGGCTATGCAGCTCCGCAGTTTGGCACAGACGGCAGTGTTATAAGGCTTCTCAGAAGCAAAGGCTGTCACACTACTAAGATATGCCCTGCTGTTGCACCGCTGAGAGTACGCCCCGAACTCCTTAAAGGTCTGAAAGGTGTCCGCGCAAAGGGCAGAGTCATAGCTTACAGCGGAGGACAATTCCTCAAAGAAGAAGTGGGTGAGATACAGTTTACCGAGAATTCACTTTCGGGTATCTGCGTGTTCAATATGGCGCACCTTTTCTCAAAGTATGAGGGAAAGCTGAAGCTTCGTCTTGACCTTGCGGCTGATATGGAGCATGAACAGCTCATGGGATATCTCCGTGTTATCCACTATCAGCGCGGAAAGCATACAACGGACGAGCTTCTTACAGGTATTTTCCAGCGTAATCTTGCTTCATATATCACTAAAAGAGCCCTCGGCAAGCCACTTACGGACAAGATATCTTCGCTTAATGAGGGTGACCTTAGAAAGATAGTTCAGCTTATAAAAAATCTGGACTTTGACGTTACGGGAAGTGCTCCGTGGAAAGACGCACAGGTCACATCGGGCGGTGTCAGCGGTGAATGTGTTGACGACAGATTACAGCTCAGAAAAGAAAAGGGTATCTTCCTCTGCGGCGAGATACTTGACATAGACGGCGACTGCGGCGGATATAATCTGCAATGGGCGTGGTCATCGGGAGTTTTCGCAGGAAGAAACTGTGCTGAGTCACTGAGAGGTGCACGTTTATGATAAGAGTCGGAGGGATCAGAGTTTCACTTGATACTGACTTCGGTGACCTTGAAAAAATATGCGAAAAAAAGCTGAGAATAAGCCGTGACAAGCTCATAAGCGTGAGACTTGCAAAAAAGTCCGTTGACGCGAGAAAAAAGTCTGATGTTCACTTCCTCATATCCCTTGACATTGAAGCAAGGAACGAGGAAAAGCTTCTGAAGGTGCTGAAAAATGCGTCAAAGCATGAGCAGGAAGAGTATAAAGTCCCTGTGGTGAAAAACGCAGGATACCGCCCTGTGATCGTCGGCTTCGGACCTGCGGGAATGTTTGCGGCACTGGTGCTCGCTATGTCAGGTGCAAAGCCTGTAGTCCTCGAAAGGGGCGGCGATGTGGACAGCCGCTGTAAGGCTGTTGAGGAGTTTCAGAGCGGCGGAAAACTTGACCCCGAATGTAATGTGCAGTTCGGTGAGGGCGGCGCAGGTACTTTTTCCGACGGCAAGCTTACAACAGGCATAAAGGACAGGCGTATCGGCTGGATACTGGAAAAGCTGGTGGAGTTCGGCGCTCCTGACGAGATACTGTATCTGGCAAAGCCTCATATCGGTACGGACAAGCTTCGCGGAGCTGTAAAGGCTCTGAGAGAAAGAGTCATCGCTCTTGGAGGAGAAGTCCGCTTCAATGCAAAATTCTGCGGTTTTGAAGAAAACAGCGGCAGACTTACTGCTGTGAGATACACAAAGGATGGCGAAGTTCATAAGCTTGATACCGAAAGCCTTATCCTTGCAACAGGTCACAGTGCAAGGGACGTTTTTGAACTTCTGTATAATGAGAAGATTACTCTCTCGCAGAAGAATTTCTCGGTGGGAGTCCGTGCAGAGCATCTCAGAAAAGACATTGACAGGGCAATGTACGGCGATTTTGCAGGACATCCCGCACTGAAAGCCGCTGACTACAAGCTTGTGGCACACCTGCCTAACGGACGCACTCTTTACACCTTCTGTATGTGTCCCGGCGGTCATGTTGTGGCGGCTTCTTCCGAGGAGGGCAGGCTTGCTGTAAACGGCATGAGCTATTTCTCCCGTGATGCGGAGAACTCAAACAGCGCTCTCCTTGTCAATATCAATACCGAGGATTACGGAAGCGACCACCCTCTTGCAGGTATGTACTTTCAGCGTGAGCTTGAGGAAAAAGCCTTTATTGCAGGCGGCAGTGATTACCGCGCACCTGCGGCTGTGCTCGGAGATTTCATGGCAGGCAGGGTAAGCGAAAAATTTGGCAGAGTAAAGCCTTCCTACCGTCCCGATGTGCGATTTGCCGCACCCGAGGAGTATCTCCCTGATTTCGTGTGCGAGTCGCTGAAGCTGGGAATAAAGGAAATGGGCAGAAAAATCAAGGGATTTGATGATGATGAAACGCTTCTGACAGGCATCGAGAGCAGAAGCAGTTCGCCTGTAAGGATAAACAGGGGAGATGACTTGCAGTCGGTATCTCTTGAGGGATTGTTCCCCTGCGGTGAGGGGGCAGGCTATGCAGGCGGTATCGTTTCGGCGGCTGTTGACGGTATGAAGTGTGCCGAGGCGGTGTGTCAAAGACTTGAAATTTGTGAGGAATAAAGTATGAAGATAGCATATCTTTCAAAGGGCGCAATGTATGTATGCAATGACGGAAAGGTCAGTCAGCTTCCGTGTGAAAGAGCTGATAAATACGCAGATACCGTCAATGAGATAAATAAGAACAAGGCGTGGAAGCACAGCGGCAGAGGTGCAGAGTTCATGGGAACTGTTGAGCACTATGAGGACGCTTCGAAAACTACGAATATTTTCGGCATGACACCTGCCAATGACGGATTTCTCTATTCGGCTGTTTTTGGCGGAATGGGCGCTATATACAGGAAAAATGCCGACGAGCCGAAAGCTCCCGAGGGACATATCTACACTGGAATGAACAGGCGGATAAGCAATATCTGCTATAAGAACGGAAAAATTGCCGCTATCATGGACGACCACCTTGCAGTATTTGACGAGCGCGGCGACTATGACGAGATAACCGATGGTCCGTCCGCTGAGAGCTATCCTTTCTGGTCGGCTGACGACAACAGGATACTATGCTCAACTGTGGGTTATGCGATTGGCGGAGACAGTGGAGTTTCACCAAGCTCAATTATGGCTGTTGACACCGATGCAGGCAGAATGGACGAGCTTTTTGCCGAGGAGGAAAACGACCTCATAAAGCCGAAAAACGACTCAGAGGGCAATTACTACTTCATTCGTCAGCCTTATAGAGCGCCTAAACCGCAAAAAGAACCCATCTGGAAATCAGTCCTGCTTTTTCCTGTGAGACTTATCAAGGCGATAGTCGGCTTTCTAAACGCATTCAGCGTACTTTTCGGCGGCGAGCCGCTTAGAAAAAATCAGCAGAGAGGCGATACCAAGACGAAAAACAAGTCTCCGCGAGAGCTTTACTTCGAGGGAAGACTTCTCGAAGCTGAGAAAAACGAAAAGGAAAATGCAGAGTCAGGGGACAAAAACCCCAGCATACTTCCGAGAAGCAGAGTGCTTGTGAAAAAAGCTCCCGACGGCAGTGAAACTATCATAAAAAAGGGTGTTCTGGACTATACTTTCAGCGATGAGGGAATAGTTTACTCAAACGGCAAGGAGATAATCCTCATCGGCAATGACGGTGAGGAAAAAGTCATCGCAAAGGCTTCATTTGCGGATAATCTTATCATATTAAAATAAAACCTTATAAGGAGGCTTAGTCATGAAAATTAATGTTATCGGCGGAGAAATGGACAGACGTGAGATAGACGAATACATAAAGTATGCAGGACAGAAATATGTGGGCAGGCAGATAAGCGGCATAGATATTATTATAGACGGCGAATTTGTAGACCTGCAGGTCCACTTCAAGGACATGGATTTTCAGAGAGCATACCGTTCTGCCGACTATCTTGTGAATAGTATGGAAAAGCTCAATGACGCTAAGCAGAAGGAGTTTTCCGAAAAGGAAAGGCATAAGGTCTAAGGAGCATACTGAATGAATTTAACTAATATCGGCACAGTAAAAGAGATACTTTCCCGACATGGGTTCAGCTTCTCAAAGGGATTGGGACAGAACTTTATAATAAATCCCGATATCTGCCCTAAAATAGCAGAAAACGGTAACGCCTGCGGCGGCTTTGGCGTACTTGAGATAGGCACAGGTATAGGCGTTCTTACGGCGGAGCTTGCAAAACGTGCGGACAAGGTCACAGCCGTGGAGATAGACACAAGGCTTCTGCCTATTCTTGAAGAAACTCTTGCTGACTTTGACAACGTTAAGATAGTCAACGAGGACGTTATGAAATGCGACCTGCACAAGCTTATCAGAGAGGAGTTTGACGGACTGAAAGTCGCTGTCTGTGCAAATCTTCCTTATTATATCACATCGCCTATCATTATGATGCTGCTTGAAAGCAGACTGCCTATCGAGTCTATCACTGTCATGGTGCAGAAGGAAGCCGCACAGCGCCTTTGCGCTAAGGTGGGCAGCCGTGACGCAGGGGCGATAACCGTTGGTGTCAACTACTACGGCACAGTTAAGAAGCTCTTTGACGTGTCTCGCGGAAGCTTCATGCCTGCGCCTAACGTGGACTCTGCCGTCATAAGGATAGACCTTGACACTGAACACAGACTTGACGAGGAAAGCGAGAAGTACCTTTTCAAGGTGGTCAAGGCAGGATTTTCACAGCGCAGAAAGACCCTTGCAAATTCTCTTGCTTCGGTAATGGGGATACCTAAGGACAAGGTCTACACAGCGCTGAAAGGACTGGGACTTCCCGAAGCTGCACGTATCGAACAGCTCGACATGGAGCAGCTCATCGCGTTCTCTGCGGAGCTTGGAAAAGACTGATATGGGAAAACTTTACGGAGTAAGTGTGGGTGCAGGCGACCCTCAGCTCATGACACTGAGGGCAGTAAAAATCCTTGAAAGCTGTGGTGTCATAGCTGTGCCGCGTACTAAGGGCGAGAATACCCTTGCGCTCTCTATTGCGGAGCAGGCGGCGGATTTTTCGGGAAAGAGGATAGTATTCCTTGATTTCCCTATGACAAGGGACAAAGCTGCTCTCAGTGAAAACTATGACATGATAGCTTCACAGCTCTGTACCGAGCTTGAAAAAAACCATGTGGCAGTTCCTACACTTGGGGATATTTCGGTGTATTCCACTTTCAGCCATATTGCTGAGCGAGTTGAAGCGCATGGATTTGAAACTGAGATATGCGCAGGTGTGACGAGCTTTTCTGCGGCTTCGGCGGCTTTGAAGCTTCCCCTATGTCTCGGAAGTGAGCCTTTTCACGTTATCCCTTATGACTGTGGAGAGCTTGAAAATATGTTGAAAAGCCGCGGCACTAAGGTAATTATGAAGTGCGGCAGACACTGGAGAGAGCTTGCGGAGCTTCTTAGCGGAATAGGACTCGCGGAGCAGACAGTCATAGTGGAAAACTGCGGACTTCCGAACGAGAAAATATACCGAAGTATCAGTGAAATTACCGACGAACTCAGCTATTTTGCGGTGTTTATAGTTTACGACAGGGAGATGTGCCATGAAGCTTGAGGAGTATATTTACAAAGGCTCGAAAAAAATGAGATGCGGATATACAACAGGCTCATGTGCGGCTGCAGCTGCAAAGGCTGCGGCAGAAATGCTGCTGACTGGACGAGAGGTTTCTTCGGCGGAGCTTCTTACACCTAAGGGAATTGTCATTCGTCCCGACATAATCGAACCTGTTATTACCGAAAACTCGGCTTCATGCGCTGTTGAAAAGGACAGCGGTGACGACCCCGATGTGACTAACGGCATACACGTTTACGCTGAGGTAACACTTGCGGAAAAAGGTGTGGAAATTCTCGGCGGCATTGGTATCGGAAGAGTTACAAAGGCAGGTCTTGACCAGCCTGTTGGTGAAGCGGCTATTAATTCAGTGCCGAGGAAGATGATAACCTCAGCCGTAATGGAAATTGCCGAAAAATATGGTTATTCTGGCGGATTTACAGTGACGGTCTCAGTGCCTGAGGGCGCGGAGCTTGCGGAAAAGACCTATAATCCGCGCATGGGCATAGAGGGCGGTATCTCAATAATAGGCACAAGCGGGATTGTCGAGCCTATGAGCAATACGGCTCTTGTTGACACTATCCGCACCGAGGCGAAAATGCGCCGTGCTGAGGGGCAGAAAAATATGCTCCTGACTATCGGCAACTATAGTGAGAGCTTCGTGCAGAATGAGCTGCCATTCTCACTGGAGAGAAGCGTTACGTGCAGCAATTTCATCGGAGATGCCATTGATATCGGTATCGAGCTTGGTTTCAGCTCAATACTCATCGTGGGACATATCGGCAAGCTGGTAAAGCTTGGTGCAGGCATTATGAATACTCATTCTTCATGGGCGGACGGAAGAATGGAAGTGCTTGTGACCTGCGGAGTCCTTGCAGGTGCAGATGTGGAAACGCTGAAAAAGCTGCCTGACTGTGCAACGGCTGACGCGGCTATGGATATACTTGCTGAGGGCGGATATCTTGAAAAAACTCTTGAGATACTCAGCAGCCGAATGGACTATTATCTCCGCGGACGTGTTAAGGACGAGGTAAAAATTGCCGCACTGGCTTTTTCTTACAAGCGTGAGCTTAACGTAAAAACTGCCTTTGCTGACCAGCTCATAAAGGCTATATCGGAGGAAGAAAATGGTTGATTTTGTGGGAGCAGGCTGCGGTGCGCCTGACCTTATTACTATTCGCGGACAGCGGCTCATAAGCAATGCCGATGTGATAATCTATGCAGGCTCTTTGGTAAATCCCGAGCTTCTCAGCTATGCAAAAAGTGACTGTAAGATATACAACAGCGCTCTCATGCACCTTGACGAGATAATCACTGTCATGGCTGAGGCTGAAAAACAGGGACTGAATATAGTACGTCTGCACACAGGCGACCCTTCTATATACGGTGCTATCCGCGAGCAGATGGACAGACTTGATGAGCTTGGCATAGCCTACAATGTGACCCCCGGTGTAAGCTCTTTCTGCGGAGCGGCTGCAGCGCTGAAGGCTGAATACACACTGCCCGATGTGTCTCAGACAGTTATTCTTACACGTATGGCAGGCAGGACTCCTGTGCCCGAAAAGGAGAGTATCGAAAGCCTTGCGGCTCACAATGCGACTATGGTCATATTTCTCAGTACGGGTATGCTTGCGGAGCTTTCAGAGCGCCTTATTGAAGGCGGCTACAGCAGTGAAACTCCTGCGGCTATAGTGTATAAGGCTACATGGCATGACGAAAAGGTCGTGTGCTGTACAGTGGGGGAGCTTGCAGAAGCAGCAGATAAAAACGGCATAACCAAGACTGCGCTCATCACAGTCGGAGATTTCCTCGGGGATTATCATCAGCTGTCCAAGCTCTATGACAGGGATTTTGAAACTGAATTCAGAAAGGCTGACAAAACATGAATATAGCTATTTTTTCTGTTACCGAAAACGGCAGACTGCTCTCGCAGCGTACAGCTGATGTGCTCGGCGGAGAGCACAAGGTGAGCCGATACTGCTTCCACAAGCATACAGATGATAATTCCGCTGTATTCTGGAATATGGGTAGTATGGTGGGCAGACTTTTTGAGCGTTCTGACGCTTTTATTTTTGTGTGCGCCTGCGGTATCGCAGTGAGAGCCGTGACTCCTTATCTGGGGACAAAAGCAGACGACCCTGCGGTCATAGTCATGGACGATTGCGGAAAATTCGTAATCCCTGTGCTTTCGGGACATATCGGCGGTGCAAATCGTCTTGCGGAGATAATCGCAGAGAAGATAAATGCCATACCTGTTATCACAACGGCTACAGATGTTGGCGGAAAGTTTTCGCCTGACAGCTTTGCAGTCGCAAACGACCTTGTCATCACTGACCTTAAAGCGGCAAAGGATATAGCTGCGGCAGTCCTTGACGATGAAAAAATAGGCTTTTCCTCGGAGTATCCGCACAGCAGTCTGCCACATGAACTCACAGAATTCGGCATCTGCCGCACAGGTGTTTATGTGGGAAAGGATATCAATGCAAAGCCATTTGAAGTGACGCTGAGACTTATCCCGAAAAACATCGTTCTCGGTATCGGCTGCAAAAAGGGAACTCCCGAAGAGGATATCGAAAAAGCTGTTCTTGAAGCTCTTGGTCAGCACGGTATCGACATAAAAACCGTATCGGAAATAGCTACCATAGATATAAAGCAGAATGAGGAAGGACTATGTAAATTTGCTGAGAAGTATTCATTGACGCTTAAAACTTTCACGGCTGAGGAGCTTATGAAGGTCAGCGGAGATTTTGAAAGCTCCGATTTTGTCCGTGAGACTACAGGTGCGGACAATGTGTGTGAGAGAAGCGCAGTGCTGTGCAGCGGCGGAAAGCTTGTGATACGTAAAACTGCCGCAGACGGCGTAACTGTTGCGGCTGCGGAAAAGCCTGTATTTCTTGATTTTGAAAGGAAGACGTTATGAAGCTGTATGTAGTAGGGATAGGCTGCGGAAGCAGAAATGGTCTGACTCTTGAAGCTGAGCAGGCTATTCTGAAAAGCTCACTTATAGTCGGATATACGGTCTATACCGATCAGATAAAGCGGTTTTATCCCGAAAAAGAGTGCCTTTCAACAGGAATGAGACAGGAAAAAGACAGGGTAAAGCTGGCACTGGAAAAGGCTTCGCAGGGCGAAACTGTCTCACTTGTGTGCAGCGGTGACAGTCAGCTTTACGGCATGGCAGGACTTGCAATAGAGATGTCGGCAGAGTATCCCGATGTTGAAGTGGAAACAGTTGCAGGTGTTACAGCGGCACTCAGCGGCGGAGCTGTACTTGGTTCTCCTATGACCCATGATATGGCTGTTATCAGCCTTTCGGACCTTCTCACGCCTATGGAGAAAATAGTGAAAAGACTGAGATGTGCAGCCGATGGAGACTTCGTAATTGCCATATACAATCCGTCATCGAAAAAACGTGCAGACTATCTTATGAAAGCCTGCGACATTATACTTGAATACCGTCCCTCAGATACAGTCTGCGGCTATGTCAGAAACATCGGCAGAGAGGGACAGGAAAGCCGTGTGCTGACTCTTGGTGAGCTGAGAGATACGCAGGTGGATATGTTTACGACAGTATTCATCGGCAACTCGGAAACTAAGATAACAGGCGGAAAAATGGTGACTCCGAGAGGTTACGCAAATGTGTGAGCTGCTCATTTACGGCGGCACTACCGAGGGCAGGGAGCTTGCGGAATACTGCTGTGAAAAAGGCATAACTGCTGCGGTATGTGTGGCTACGGAGTACGGCGGAGAGCTTCTTCCGAAAAGCCGATTTATTGAAACGATAGTGGGAAGACTCGACAGCGAGGGTATGGAAAAGCTTGCCGAAAAGCTTGGCTGCAAAAAAGTCATTGACGCAACTCACCCCTATGCCGAGGAAGTCACAGCAAATATAAAAGCTGCCTGTGAAAAAGTGGATTTGCCGTATTACAGGCTTTTGCGCAGTGCTTCAGCTTCAAAAGGATACCGCAGTGTCAAGGATATGGACGAGCTTATTGAGATACTGGATAGCTCCGATAAAAAAGTTCTCAGCACACTTGGCAGCAAGGAGTTACCTAAGCTCATACAGATGAAAAATTACCGCGAAAGGCTTTGGGTGAGAGTTCTGCCTAATGAGAAAATCATAGGACAGTGCGAAGTGCTCGGTATTGACAAATCGCGAGTTATAGCCGAAAAAGGTCCATTCACCGTTGAGCGGAATGTGGAGCATATCCACAGCTGCGGAGCTGAAATTATTGTCACTAAGGAGAGCGGTGCGGCAGGCGGTTTCCCTGAAAAACTTGAAGCGGCGAAGATATGCGGGATCGAAGTTATTGTCATAGAACGCCCTGCTGAGTCGGGGTATTCTCTCGAAGAGATAGAAAAAATCATATCAGAATGAGGTGAGCAAGTGAAGGTATATATCGTCGGAATTGGTATGGGTACGCCGAAAACAATGACAGCAGAGGCGGCAGAAGCTGTTGAAAAGGCTGATATCCTCATAGGTGCTAAGAGAATGATAGCTCCGTTCAAGGACAAGGGAAAGCCATGCTTTGAGGAATACCGAAGTGATGAAATAGTGCGTATTATAGCCGAAAATACCTGTCAGTGCGCAGTTGTGCTGATGTCGGGAGACTGCGGTTTTTTCAGCGGAGCAAAGAAGCTTTCTGCGAAATTGTGTAATACTGATACTGAAATAATCAGCGGTATATCTTCACCTGTTTATTTTTTGTCAAAGCTTAAAAAAGACTGGTCTGACTGCAATTTTGTCAGCCTTCACGGTCAAAATGCAAACATCGTGAGAAATGTAAGTTCACATGAAAAGACATTTTTTCTTCTCGGAGGAGAAATGACAGTGAGCAGACTTTGCAGGAGACTATGTGACTATGGAATGGACGATATTTCGGTGTATATCGGCGAAGATCTTGGTTATGAAAACGAGAGGATAAGCTGCGGAAAGGCTTCAGAATTTTTAAATCACGCTGCAAGTGAGCTGTGCGTATTATTGGCAGAAAATCCAAATTATGAGCGGCATATCCGCTGCGGAATTGACGATGAGGAATTCATACGCGGAAAAGTTCCGATGACTAAAAAGGAAATACGTGCAAATGTTGTCACAGGGCTTGAAATAGGCAAAAATGACGTGTGCTGGGACATTGGCTGCGGCACGGGTTCGGTATCTGTGGAAATGGCTTTGCAGTGCATAAACGGCAGGGTCTATTCCATTGACAAAAATCAGGAAGCAGTGGCTTTGACGGCTGAAAATCGCAGAAAATTCGGCTGTGACAATATAGATATAATTGAAGGTGACGCTGCAGAAAAGGCGGCTGGACTTCCTGCGCCTGACTGCGTTTTTATTGGAGGTTCAAGCGGTGAACTGGAAGAAATAATTCATATAGCTTTGACCAAGAACAGCAATTTACAACTGACTATAAATTCAGTATCACTTGAAACACTGTCGGAGTCGATCAGGATTTTTGATAAGTATGGAATAGAAGCTGAGATCACGCAGATAGCGGTAACAAGAACAAGAAAAATCGGCAGACATACAATGATGTCGGCTGAAAATCCGGTATTTATTATAAAAAGGAAGCTTAAATGAAACGAATAATGATCGCAGGAACCCACAGCGGCTGCGGAAAAACAACGATAACCTGTGCAATTCTTGCTGCGTTAAAAGCGCGAAATATGAAAGTATCATCGTTTAAATGCGGTCCCGACTACATTGATCCCATGTTTCACAGGCGTGTTATCGGTGTTGAAGCACATAATCTGGACAGCTTTTTTTGCAATGATGACACGCTGAAATACCTGCTTTACGAGAACAGTCAAAACGCCGATATATCGGTAATTGAAGGCGTAATGGGTTTCTATGACGGAGTTGATGGACGCGGCTCTGCTCATTCGGTATCGACAATAACTGAAACTCCTGTGGTCATGGTCGTTGACTGTAAAGGTGCAAGTGAATCTATCGGCGCTATGATTAAAGGTTTTCTTGAATACAAGAAGCCGAATATGATAACAGGCTTTATTTTTAACAGACTTCCTGAGCGTCTTGTTCCGCGCGTAAAGGAAATGTGCAGAGAGCTTGATACTGAGTTTCTTGGCTATATGCCGACAAACAGCTTCACTATTGGAAGCAGAAAACTTGGACTTGTTACCGCAGATGAGATAACAGATTTCAAGGAAAAAATCGCAGAGCTGTGCGAACTGGCTGAGAAAAACATATGTCTGGATAAGCTGATAAGCCTTTCAGATGCGCCTTATCCTGAGTTTACAGAGCCGAAAGTGCACAGAATATACAAAAATTATCACCCGAAAATTGCGGTTGCAAGAGATGAAGCTTTCTGTTTTATTTATTCGGACAATATTGCTCTGCTTAAGAAAATCGGCTGCCGAATAGAATATTTTTCACCGCTCGGAGATAAAAAGCTCCCTCAGAATTGCTGCGGACTTATACTGAGCGGCGGATATCCCGAGCTTTATGCAGAAAAACTTTCTGAAAACACTGAAATGATTAACAGTATAAGAAGTGCGATATTCTGCGGTATACCGACTATTGCAGAGTGCGGTGGCTTTATGTATCTTCACGAAAAAATGGGGCTTGCTGATAATAATACTCTTAAAATGGTCGAAGCAATAAATGGAGAGGTTTATCCTACGGAGAAGCTCAGACGCTTCGGCTATATTAAGATGAAAGCAAATAATAATTGCTTTTTGTGCGAAAAGTCGGACGAAATTGCTGCTCATGAATTTCACTACTGGGACAGCACTAACTGCGGGAATTCTTTTACCGCCTATAAGTCTGATGGCAGGAACTGGAACTGCGTTCACGCCGATAATACGCTGTATGCAGGGTTTCCTCACCTTTATTTTTATTCGGATATCAGAATTGCTGAAAGATTTGCGGAAAAATGTGCGGAGTACGGAGGAATGAATGGAACGGATAAAAAAGATATCACCGACTGACAAAAGCTTCATAAAAAAGGCACAGGAGCACTGGAACGGCGTTGCCAAACCTCTTGGAAGCTTTGGCGTTCTCGAGGATTTCTGGAACAAAATTGCTGCGGTGCAAAAGACAGAATTACCTGATATTTCTTCGAGAGCTGTTGCGGTGGTTTGTGCTGATAATGGTGTGGTCGATGAAGGTGTCACTCAGATTGACAGGTCGGTGACTAAGGTCTGCACTGAGGCTATAGCTTGCGGAAAATCAAATATCAATGCTCTTGCGGAGATATATAGAGCTAAAGTTATTGCAGTCGATCTTGGTGTTGCGGAAGAGATGATATGTGAAAATGTTATTGATCGCAAGATCACCTATGGTTCGGACAATATTGCTATAGGACCTGCTATGCCGCGTGAAAACATTTTTAAGGCGATCACTGCCTGCATGGATATCGTTGGTGAGCTTGCACAGCAGGGCGTAAAGCTCATAGTTACGGGGGAGATGGGGATCGGTAATACTACTCCTACAGCGGCTCTGTCATCGGTCATTCTCGGACTTCCGCCTGAGACTGTAACAGGCAGAGGTGCAGGTCTTTCAAGTGAGATGCTTCAGCATAAAGTTGATGTCGTTAGGCGCGCAATTGCTGTAAATTCGCCTCTTTCCGATGATCCTGCTGAGCTTATTTCAAAGCTTGGCAGCTATGAGATCGCAGGTATGACAGGACTTTTCCTCGGCGGAGCTTTTTATGGTGTTACAATGGTCATAGACGGCGTAATATCGGCAGTTTCCGCGGTGCTTGCCGCTATGTTCAATGAAGCCTGCACTGACTATATGCTTGCAGGTCATGTTTCAGCCGAGCCTGCAGGCAAAGGACTGCTTGAAAAGCTTGGCCTCCGCGCGGTCATAAACGGCGGTTTGCGGCTTGGTGAGGGTACAGGCGGAATTCTGTTGCTTCCGCTGCTTGACGGTGCAGCTGCACTTTACTACAACTCGCATAAATTCGATGATCTTGACATAGAAAGGTATGTTGAACTTAAATGATAACACTTGTGACAGGCGGCTCAAAGTGCGGTAAATCACGTTATGCTGAGAAGCTTTTCAGTCTTTTCAGCGGTGAGAAATATTATATTGCAACAATGTCTCCTGTTGGCAGTGACGCACAGGAAATAATCGCACGGCATAGAAAAATGCGGGAGGGAAAAGGCTATATCACTATCGAACAGCAGCGCAGTATTGAGCGTGTGAATGTCCCGAAAAAAAGCGGTGTTCTCATTGAATGTCTGGGAAATCTCTGCGCAAATGAGATGTTCGTTGATGGAGAGATATTTGAGTCTGCGTACAAGATCGTCAATGGGATAAAGTCGCTTTCGGAGAGAGTCGCGGAGGTAATAATAGTGACAAATGAAATTGGCTGTGACGGTGTTGATTATTCTCCCGAGACAATGCTGTATATCAGTCAGCTTGCGGAGATTAACCGCAGAATTGCAGAATTTTCTGACAATGTCATCGAGTGCGTCTACGGTATACCTCTGCTGCGGAAAGGAGCATTATTTTGTTAAAGTCTTTAATATCAGCGCTTCAGATGTATTCGCGGATACCTATGCCGAAAATTGAATGGAATGAGCAAAACAAGCGATATTCCCTGTGTTTTTTTCCACTTGTTGGTGCAGTTATCGGACTGCTTGTCATGCTGTGGCAGAGCCTTTGCGAGCAAATCGGCTTCGGCGGTTTTGCTTATGCTGCAATTACAGTTCTCATAAATATTATCATCACAGGCGGAATACACCTTGACGGCTTCTGCGACACAAGCGATGCGAGAGCGTCATGGGGCGATGCCGAAAAAAAGCTTTCGATACTCAAGGACTCGCATATCGGTGCATTTGCGGCTATAAAGCTGGCTGTTTATCTCATTGTCTATACCGCAATGCTTTCGGAGCTTTACACTTCTCGCGGCGCAGAGATAATCGCCTGCGGATATGTGCTTTCTCGTTCACTCAGCGGACTTGCCGCGGTCACTTTTAAGGCTGCAAAAAAAGACGGTACGCTTCAGAGCTTCGCACAGCCTGCGGATAAGCATACAACTCTTTTCGTGCTGTCTGTTTGTGCGGCTGCATCATGTGCCGTAATGATATCCGTCAGCACTATGACAGGACTTGCCGCCGCAGCTTCTGCGATTGTGGCTTTTGCGTATTATCATTACGTTGCATACAAGGAATTCGGCGGTGTAACAGGTGACCTTGCAGGCTGGTTTTTGCAGATATGCGAACTTTTTACAGCTATTGCGTCTGCTGTAGTCTATAAGCTTACGGAGGTGTTGTGATGATATTCATTACAGGAGGAGCTTTTCAGTGCAAGACTGACACAGCCTGTCAGCTTTTCGGGGTAAACAGGAGCGATATCATAAGCGGATACGACTGCGGTTTTGAGGACGTTTTTACAGCTGTGTGCATAAACAGCTATCATCGCTTAGTCGCAAGGCTTATGGAAGCTGATATAGACCCTGTTGAGTTTACGGAAAGACTTTGCAGCGAGAACAAGGGCTGCATCATAATCATGGACGAGATAGGCTGCGGAATAGTTCCGATGGAAAAAAAAGAGAGGATATACCGCGAAAATGTTGGACGCTGCGGCTGTATCATAGCGGCTGAAAGCGAGAAAGCATTCCGTGTTGTATGCGGTATACCGCAGTATCTGAAAGGCGGTGCGAAATGAGGATAGTATTTATCCGTCACGGAAAAACTGTAGGAAATACCGAACTGAGATACATAGGCAGAACTGACGAGCCTCTTTCATTTTCTGGTATCGCAGAGCTTATGCAAATAGACTATCCTGAGTGCGGAATGCTCTTTTGCAGTCCAATGAAGCGCTGTGTCCAGACTGCTGAACTGATTTTTCCGAATGTGGAAATGACGCTGTGCCATGAGCTAAGAGAATGTGATTTCGGTGATTTTGAGGGGAAAAACTACATCGAGCTTTCAATGGACAGCCGCTATCAGCACTGGATAGACAGCGGCGGCGAAGATGCTTTTCCAAACGGAGAAGACCCTGCGCAGTTCAAAAAGCGCTGTATAGACGGATTTCTTGAAGCTGTCAAGACAGTCGGAAAAGATGAAAAGGCAGTATTTGTAGTTCACGGCGGCACTATCATGGCTATACTCGAACACTTTGCTGTTCCGCATAAAGGCTACTATGACTGGCACATCTCAAACGGTCACGGCTATATTACGGAATTTGACGGAAAAAATATCACAGTAACGGAGAAAATATGAATTACATCATTGCGGCGTTGCCGCTTGTTATCGCGGTGGTTATTGACTGTATACTCGGTGATCCTTACAGCCTGCCGCACCCTATAAGACTTATGGGAAAGCTTATATCCCGTCTTGAAGCGTATGTGCGCAGAACAATGGGAAATGACCTGAGAAAAGGCGGCGTATTCCTTGCGGTTACCGTTCTTTCGGTATCTTCACTTGTGCCGCTTGGTATACTTGTGGTCTTATACATGATATCGCCGTGGCTTGGAGCGGTTGTTGAGGGCGTTATGTGCTATTATCTTATTGCGGCTAAGTGTCTGCGCGATGAGAGCATGAAGGTCTGCATCGCCGCAGAAAAAAACGACATTGAGGGTGCACGCAGGGCTGTCTCGATGATAGTCGGACGCGATACAGCAGTCCTTGACAAAGAGGGCATAATCAAGGCGGCTGTGGAAACAGTTGCGGAGAATACCTCAGACGGTGTTACAGCACCTGTCATGTATATGTCACTTGGCGGAGCATTCCTCGGTTTTTTCTATAAAGCCGCAAATACTATGGATTCAATGATAGGCTATAAAAATGAGAAATACGCTGATATCGGACGTTTTGCCGCAAAGCTTGACGATGTTCTCAACTATGTGCCGTCAAGGCTGACAGCTCTTGCAATGGTCATTACTGCGCCTTTTGTCGGACTCAGCGGCAAAAAAGCTTACCGTATATGGGTACGTGACGGCAGAAAACACGCAAGTCCGAATTCAGCACAGACTGAGTCTGCCTGTGCAGGCGCGCTTGGAGTACAGCTTGCAGGCGATGCTTACTACTTCGGTGAGCTTCACAAAAAGGAGTTCATCGGCGACCATGAACGCAGTATAGAAACTGAGGATATCCGCCGTGCAAACAGGCTCATGTATGCAAGTTCCGCACTGGTCTTTGCGGCGGCGGTTTTAGTACGCTGTGTCATCATTGGAGGTATCATATGCTGAACGGAAAACACGGCGGAAACGACCTTTCACTTGATATAAGCCTTGATTTTTCCGCAAATCTTTCTCCTCTTGGAATGCCCGAAAAAGTCAGGCAGGCGGCGCTTGGCGCTATAGTTTTTTCGGACAGATACCCCGACCCTTTCTGCACTGAGCTGAGGAAAAAGCTGTCGGAGAAAAACGGAGTTTCCGTTGAAAAAATAGTCTGCGGAAACGGAGCTGACGACCTTATTTATCGGACAGTTTCGGCTTTGAAGCCGCAGAGTGCACTTATTGTTTCGCCTTCGTTCAGCGAATACAGAAAGGCGCTTGAAGAGAATGGCTGTAAAGCTGATGAATACCTGCTTTCTGAGGAAAACGGCTTTGAGCTTACAGAGGATATCCTGTCTGATATAGGCGGATATGATATTATCTTTCTGTGCTCTCCGAATAATCCTACAGGCAGAGTTATCGCTCCTAAGCTTCTTGAAAGGATAGCGAAAAAGTGTGTTGAAACAGATACATTTCTGTTCTGCGATGAGAGCTTTATTGGTTTCACGGGCAGAGAAGATGAGTTGTCAGCACTTCGGTTTCTCAATGAAAAAGTCATCATTTTAAGGTCTTTCACTAAGCTCTTTGCAATGGCAGGGCTTCGGTTGGGATATGTTATCTGCGGAGACAGGCTTACTGCGGAGAAAATAGCCTGCATCGGGCAATACTGGAGCGTTTCGGCTCCTGCACAGGCGGCAGGTATCGCGGCTCTTGATGAAGAGGAATATGTTCGCTGTGCTGTGGAGCTTGTGAAGACTGAAAGGGAATATCTTATTACTGAACTTCACAAAACAGGCTTTAAAGTCTATCTGTCTGAGGCAGATTTTATTCTTTTCAGAGCCGAAGAAAACATCGGTGAGAAGCTTTTGAAAGAGGGCATACTCATACGCTCATGTGTCGATTACAGCGGATTTGACGGCAGTTATTTCCGTATCGCTGTAAAGACTCACGAGGAAAATGTGAAACTTATTTCTGCCCTGAGGAGGTGCAAGAATGGCTAAGGCAATAATGATACAGGGAACTATGTCAAACGCAGGAAAGAGTTTTTTTGCGGCGGCTCTCTGCCGTATATTCAGGCAGGACGGCTATTCTTGCGCTCCCTTTAAATCTCAGAATATGGCGCTTAATTCCTACATCACATCTGACGGCTGTGAGATAGGCAGGGCACAGGCTATGCAGGCGGAAGCCGCAGGAGTTGAGCCGTCTGTGCTCATGAATCCTGTACTTCTCAAACCTACTACCGATATTGGTTCACAGGTCATACTCAACGGAAAAGCCGTGGGAAATATGTCTGCAATGGAATATTTCAGACGCAAACGCGAGCTTATACCGCAGATAATGGAGTCCTACTCAAAGCTGTCGGCAATGCACGATATTATCGTTATCGAGGGGGCTGGAAGTCCTGTGGAGCTTAATCTGAAATCCGATGATATTGTAAATATGGGAATGGCTCAGCTTGCAAAAGCACCTGTGCTCCTTGTGGGGGATATCGACAGGGGCGGGATTTTTGCACAGCTTCTCGGAACGCTGAGTCTTCTTGAAGAACATGAGCGTGATATGGTAAAGGGACTTGTGGTGAACAAATTCAGAGGTGACATTTCTCTTTTCGACAGCGGAAAGGACATACTCACAGAGCGCGGCGGCAAGCCTGTTCTCGGAGTCGTACCTTATCTGGACTGTGATATAGAGGACGAGGACAGCCTTTCACGAAAGCTTGAAAACGGAAGCAGAGGAATTATTGATGTCGCAGTTGTCAGACTTCCGAAAATATCCAATTTTACGGACTTTGACGTATTTGCACAGTATGACGGCGTGACTGTGAGATACGTGACGAAATATGATGAGCTTGAAACTCCCGACATGATAATAATACCCGGCACAAAGAGTACCATTGCGGACATGAAATGGCTTCGTGAAAGCGGCATGGAAGCGGCTGTGAAAAGGTGTATCTCAAAGGGAGTTCCTGTGTTTGGGATATGCGGAGGTTTTCAGATGCTGGGCGAAGTCATATCAGACCCGTTGGGAAGCGAGTGCGGCGGAAGTATCAGCGGCATGGGAATACTTAAAAGCAGAACCGTTTTCGGAAGAGAAAAAGTCCAGACTCAGACAAAGGGACATTTCCGCAGTATAGGCGGAGTTTTTGAATGCCTCAGCGGTGCGGAGTTCAGCGGCTATGAGATACACATGGGCACGACCAAGTGTGTAAGCAATGCGCTTCTTGACTGCGGCGGTGCTTATGAGGGCAATGTTTACGGCTGTTACATACACGGGATATTTGACAGCGAGCAGGTATCGGAGAGACTTGTGAAAAAACTCTATGAGCGCAAGGGAATTGCTTATCGCGGCGGTGTTGCCGACAGAGATGCCTATAAGGAAAAACAGTTTGATATGCTGGCTGAGGGTGTCCGCAGAAGCATTGACACAGAGCTTTTATACAGGATAATCGAGGAGGGGATATAATGGAGCTTGAATACGTTCTTCCGAAAGATATCGAGAGAAGGAGCTTTGAGATAATCGAGTCTGAGCTTGGTGACAGAAAGCTTCCCGACGATATACGCCCTATAGTCATGAGGGCGATACACACGACTGCGGATCTTGACTATTATGAGAATATGTATTTCTCGGAAAATGCAGTTCAGAAAGCTCTTGCGGCGCTGAGTGAGGGGGCGGTGATAGTTACCGATACGAATATGGCTAAATCGGGGATAAACAAGACTGCTCTCGGAAAGCTTGGGTGCATTGTTGAGTGCTTTATGGCTGATGCTGATGTTGCGGAAGCGGCATTGAAAAACGGTACGACAAGGGCGGCGGCTTCCGTAGACAAAGCGGCAAAGCTTGGCAAGCCTGTTATCTATGCAGTGGGAAATGCTCCTACAGCACTTATACGTCTGCGCGAACACATAGACGCAGGCAGTTTTATACCGCGGCTTGTAATTGGCGTACCTGTCGGATTTGTCAACGTTGTTCAGTCGAAAGAGCTTATCATCGAAAGCGGTATCCCATGCATAGTGGCAAGGGGAAGAAAAGGCGGCAGCAATGTAACTGCGGCGATATGCAATGCACTGCTGTATATGGCGGCAGGAAGAGATTGACAAGGCTGTGCTCTGCACAGCTTTTTCTTTTGTGACAGTATCGGAGAGATAAAGCTGTTTTTCGTCAGCGGATTTCGACATATCCCTCACAGAAAAAGTGATATAATTGAGTGTATATTTTGCGAGGTGATGTGATATGATAAATATAAAAAAACTGAAAGACTGGCAGTATTCAAAGCCTGCCGCAGCCTTTGCCGCCTGTCTTGCCGCAGGCTTCATGCTATCGGGAACAAAGGTGGGCGGAGTTGCGTCCTTTGCGGATATCTCACTTGCAGGCGCAGTGGGACTTTCATCGGCTGCGGCAGTTTTTACGGGCGGTATGATAAGCTGCATTTTCAGCGGTACAGTGGGCGTGAATATAGTCAAGCTCTCTTCAATAGCTCTTATAATCATAATCAAGATGTTTTTTGAACCGAAAAACGATGAAAAGCTGTGCGGAATAAACACAGGTGCAAGCGTTTTTATTTCGGGGGCAGCAGTGTCTGCGGTAATTGGTGAGCTTCCGCAGAAGCTGCCTTTCTATGTATTCTACGGCGGACTTGCAGGCTTTACTGCGTATTCGGCGGCACGTTTTCTTATGGGGGTCAAGCGGCAGCGTATCATTGACCTTTCGGGCAGCAGCGGCTTTGCCTGTGCGGTGGTGTATATAGTCGCAGTTGCGTCACTCTGCGGAGCTGATATACCTGCGGTAAATGCAGGAGTAGTTTTGGGCGGCGCTGTCACTCTAATTGGAGCATATTTCTATGGACAGACAGGCGGAGTTATTTGCGGTGCGCTGACTGTCTGCGGAGCATTTCTGTCGTCTTCGGAAGCAGGCATGGGGATCGTACTTCTTCCTGCGGCAGGACTTATGACAGGCTATATGCGCAGGAAAAAGCCATTTATCGCCGCAGCATTTTTCGTTGGGATAGTGTTTGTTTTCACAGTGCTCACAGGACTTACGGTCAGCAGTGCAGTCGGTATGATAGATATTATATTCGCCGCAGTTTTGTTTATTCCTGCCTCTTCTTCATTTTCGGATAAGTGGGTCAGGACAGGGAGTGCTGAAAATACGTCTTTTGCTGATATGATCAATACACGTATGGGTTTTCTCTCTGAAACGGTAGGAGAGCTGAGAAAAGAGTCGGAAAGAGTTGCACATATGCTTGCAGAGCGAACAGAGAATATCAGTGTTATTGAAGCAAATACCGAAGAGGTGTGCTCGCTTTGCTATCGCCGTCCTTTTTGCTGGAAGTCCGACAAGGGCAATACATACCGCGGTTTTTACAAGCTTGCGGAGATGGGTGAGTTTGCGCAGGAAAGCTTTCCGCAGGAGCTTGCCGACTGTCTTCACAAGGAAAAGCTCATGTCAGTGTTCAAGCGCAGCGCTGCTGAAAGGTCGGCTGCAAAGCTTATGGAGATGCGGTTTGCTGAAAGCCGTGAGCTTCTCCATGAACAGATGCTCATAACCGAGGATATGATAAGGTCGGCAGGCGAAAGACTGGACGTGAGATACTCGGAGACAACAGGAAGGAGCATAAGGCATAAGCTGGAAAAATTCGGCTTTTTTCCCTCATCGGTCATCGCGTACTACAACAGCCGCGGCAGACTTATTGCGGATATTTACTTCTTGCAGGATAACGCTCCCGACAACAGCACAAGGATATGTGACCTTGCTGCTGACGAGCTTCATATGCAGCTTTCATGCACCGAACTGATACGTTCGGGAAAAGAGCTGAGAATGAGGATATACGAGCGTCCGCGATACAGTATAGAAGCCTATGCTTCATCGTCATGTGCCGAAAATTCTGCTGCAAACGGCGATACTCACATGGTGTTCACAGACGGAGCAGGCATGGGATATGTTGTACTTTCCGACGGTATGGGAACAGGTAAAAACGCCTCTTTTCAGTCACGCATGGTGGCAGGACTTTTCCGCCGCCTTGTGAGCTGCGGCGTTAATATAGGCTCTGCGGTCAAAATGATAAATTCATTCATGGTGACAAAGTCGTCTGACGAGAGCTTTGCCACACTTGATGCACTGAGTATCGACCTTGACGAATGCAGACTTACAGTGATGAAATCCGGTGCAGCTGCTACACTTGTCCGTCACTGCGGAAACGTGATGAAGATAACAGCTCCCACGTTTCCCATAGGTATTTACGAGCACTCTGAGGTGTTCACAAGAGAGTGTGAGTTTGATGCAGGTGACATAGTGATAATGTTCTCGGACGGTATATCCGAGAACGCCTATCCGTTCATAAAAGAGCTGCTTTTAGGAGGCGATGATCTGAAACACATAGTCGACGAAATTTGCACAAAAGCTGATGTTTTCAATCAGACGATACACTCTGATGATGTTACGGTAATAGGGGTAAGGGTAAAAGAGTGACAGGATTTGTTAACAAAATATTAACTCAAATGTGATACAGCATAAGCCAAAGTCGGTCAATTGCTGTGCATTTTAACAAAGGCTTACGAGGAATTCTCAAATTAAATATGTCAAAATGCACTAATAAGAAGCGGCAATATTAGCATAACGTATGAAATTTTTGAGTGATTTCCAAAAAAGCTTGAATAATTCTGCTGATTCTGATAAAATGTATTATAGCAAAGGAGGCTGAATTATGTCTGTTAACAAAAATAACAATCCTAACGATTTTCCGCTGTACCTTTTTTACCAGGGAAAAAACTACGAAGCATACAAATTTTTTGGCGTTCATTCTAAGAAAAAGGGTCGAAGCAAGATTTTTACTTTCAGAGTTTGGGCTCCTAATGCTGTTAGCGTTTCTGTTGTAGGTGATTTCAACGAGTGGGACAGAGGGCATGATTCCATGACGATGATATCAGATGGTATCTGGGAGGCTGAGATCTCGGGACTGAAGCAGTATGATGCTTATAAGTTCAGTATCGAGACTCAGGACGGAAGGATACTGATGAAAGCTGATCCATATGCTTCTCATTTTGAGACCCGTCCGGGGACTGCTTCAAAGATATTTGAGAGCGGCTATAAATGGGAAGATGACAAATGGTTTGAAGATAAGCACAATACGAGCATTTACAAAAGCCCCATGAATGTTTACGAGGTACATCTCAGCTCGTGGAAGAACTACGGTGAAGAGAAGTTCCTGGATTACGTAACATTCGCTAAGGAAATAATCCCGTATCTCAAGAAAATGTCATATACTCATGTCGAGTTCATGCCTCTTACGGAATATCCGTACGATGGCTCATGGGGATATCAGGTAACAGGCTATTTTGCACCTACCTCAAGGTACGGTACGCCTGACGATATGAGAAAGATGATAGATATGTTCCACGCCGCAGGGATAGGCGTTATCCTTGACTGGGTACCTGCTCACTTTCCGAAGGACGAGGCAGGTTTGTTTGAATTCGACGGCAGCTGCTGTTATGAATATACAGACGAACGCAAAAAGGAACATAAAGCCTGGGGAACGAGAGTTTTCGATTACGGCAAGGCTGAAGTATGCTCATTCCTTATTTCAAGCGCAAATTACTGGTTTGACGAATTTCACGTTGACGGTCTCAGAGTTGACGCAGTGGCTTCCATGCTCTACCTGGATTACGACAGGAGAGAGGGCGAATGGGCAGCTAATATCTACGGCGGCAATGAGAACCTTGAAGCAGTAGAATTCCTCAAGCACCTCAACGAGGCAGTTTTCCGCAAGCACCCCGATGCACTTATGATCGCAGAAGAGTCGACGGCATGGCCGCTGGTAACCAAGCCTACCGATATAGGGGGACTCGGATTTAACTTCAAGTGGAACATGGGCTGGATGAACGATATGCTCAGCTATATGTCGCTTGATCCAATCTATCGTGCATTCAATCATGATAAGCTGACATTCTCGTTTTTCTACGCGTTCTCTGAGAACTATATCCTGCCTATCTCGCATGATGAAGTAGTTCACGGAAAGTGCTCGATGATAAACAAGATGCCCGGGGATTATGAGCAGAAGTTTGCTTCATACCGTGCTTTCCTCGCTTATATGATGGCTCATCCGGGCAAGAAGCTTCTGTTTATGGGGCAGGAGTTCGGACAGATGAAGGAATGGGATTACAAGTCTCAGCTGGACTGGGATCTTATGGACTATGATTCGCACAGGAATTTACTGAAGTTCTCTGAAAAGCTGAATAAATTCTACATGGATAATCCTCCTCTCTGGCAGAATGATGACTCATGGAACGGTTTCAGCTGGATATCCAATGATGACTATAAACAGAGCATTATCTCGTTCAGACGTATTGACGATAACGGCGATGAGATAATAGCTGTATGCAACTTTGTTCCTGTTGAGCGCCGCGATTACAGGATCGGCGTTCCGCAGAAGGGCAGATACAAGGTGATATTCAATACGGATGCTGTAGAGTTCGGAGGTTCGGGCATAACAGAAAGCTCGTTCAAGTCGGACTCTGTGCCGATGCACGGCCATGACAACAGTATTTCAATGACACTTGCTCCGCTCTCGGTGATATACCTTAAATTCTCACAGGTGAAAAAGAGAGTGACAAAGACTGAAACAGAGGAAGTAAAGACGACTGCTGTAAAGAAACGCAGGACTTCTGCGGCAAAGACAAAGACCGATGCCGCAAAGTCTGAAAAGGCGGCTGAAACGCCTGAAAAGAAAAAGACCTCGGCAAAGAAAAAGCCCTCTGCTGAGGAGAATTAAATTCCAATATGTTTTAAACGATTCAGGAGGAAGAATAATGTATACTAAAAAAAGAGTCGTTGCAATGCTCCTTGCAGGCGGTCAGGGCAGCAGACTATATGCACTGACCAAAAATGTTGCAAAGCCCGCAGTTCCATACGGCGGAAAATACCGATTAATTGATTTCCCTCTCTCAAATTGCACCAATTCGGGTATAGATACAGTCGGCGTTCTCACTCAGTATCAGCCTCTCGTGCTGAATGAGTATATCGGAAGCGGTCAGCCATGGGACCTTGACAAGATGAACGGAGGCGTTCATGTTCTCCCGCCATATGAGACACAGGCAGGTGCTTCATGGTATGAAGGAACAGCTAACGCCATTTACCAGAATATGCGGTTTATCGAGCGTTATGACCCTGAGTATGTAGTTGTCTTAGGCGGCGACCACATTTACAAGATGGATTATTCAAAGATGGTGGATTTCCACGTTGAAAACGACGCTGACTGCACTATCTCTGTAATAGATGTGCCAAAGGCTGAGGCTTCACGATTTGGCATAATGATCTGCGATGAAAAGAAGCAGGTAACAGATTTCGTTGAAAAACCAAAAGAGCCGAAGTCTACACTGGCTTCTATGGGTATATATGTCTTCACATGGGAAAAGCTCCGCAAATATCTCATTGAAAACGAGAATGAAGCTAATGCAAAGCGCGAAAAGGGTGAGCCGTGGTCAAAGGACTTCGGAAAGGACATCATTACATCCATGCTCCGTGACAAGCAGAGACTTTTCGCTTATGAGTTTGAAGGCTACTGGAAGGACGTAGGAACCCTCGATTCTCTCTGGGAAGCAAATATGG
>SFFP01000146.1 GCA_004556875.1 Ruminococcus flavefaciens | reverse complement strand
TACTGTACTTCATAGTCGTTTTCCCTTTCCGGTTTTATTATTTTTATTCTACCAGATTTTTGGGTGTTTGTCGACTGCTCTTTCAGTATAACACTTCATCTATCAATCTGTACCTATGGCATGAAATTTTAGCACATCAGGTGTAAAAAATGCTTTTTTGCGTTTTTTGCGCACTGAAAAATCCGTTTTTTTGAGCAATAACAAATAGTGGGATTTTTACCCATGGTAATTTAAAACCGCAAGTTTCCGAAACGGATATGACAGCTTGTGCAAATTTTTAACATAATGCACATTAATGTAATTTTGCCGGTATTACACCATATATTTGTAATATATAGTTTTATATTTTTCATATATTCACTTTGTCCACCTAACAAATCGTGCAAAATATCACACTATTTGTGAAATTATACTTTTATGCTAAAAATGGTAAAATCTTAACGCAAATTTCAGCAATTTAGGCGATTTATCGGGCTTTTCTGCATTTTGTGCACCTAATCTTTATTTTTTGGGTTGCAAACATTTTTATAATGGAGTAAAATGTGTGTAACAGCATGAAATGATATAAAATATATCATAACGTTGAACGAAAAATATACAAATTATATGAGGAGGAGAATTATGAAAGTTAAAAAGTTAGTTGCAAGCCTGACGGCTGCCGGCTGTCTTTCAGGAGTTGTTACTGCCTTCCCGGAAATGATCCAGCGTACATATGCTGCTCACATCGTTTATAACGATTTCGAGCGCAACTATGAAGGCTGGTACGGCGAGGGCGAAAACGTTGAGCTGACTGCACAGACTGCAGCAGGTGCTGATATGTCACGAGGCATGAAGATATCAGGACGTACGTCATCTGAGGACGGTGCTGCATCATCAAAGGGTCTTTATCTCTTTGGCGGAGATAAATACTCATACAGCGTAAAGGTTTACAGCGATACAGCTGAAAAGTTCCACTTCACACTTCTTACTGTCGACAGTGAGACAAACGAAGAAACTACAGTAGAACTCGATTCAAAAAATACTGCTGCAGGTGAGTGGACAGAGCTTAAAGGCGACTACACAGCTCCCGAGGGAAGCTATGAGTTCAAGCTCAAGATAACTACAGATTCTACAGAGGATTTCTATTTCGATGATTTCCTCATCACAGGAGACAAGGCTGCTAATGAGGCACACGCAGCTCCTTCAGGCAAGGGTCTCAAGGACGAATTCGGCGATTACTTCCGCGTTGGTAACATCTTCAACCGCGGTACTATCTCAAACAGCGGTATACAGGGCATCATCCTCAAGGACTGCAACGCTGTAGAGTGCGAGAACGAGACAAAGCCTGATGCTACTCTCGTTCAGAATGGTTCTTCAAACACAAACATCAAGGTCTCTCTTAACAGCTGCGCAGCTATCTGCGACTTCTGCGTAAAGAACGGCCTCGGTTTCAGAGGTCACACTCTTGTATGGCACAGCCAGACTCCTACATGGTTCTTCAAGGAGAACTTCAATGCTAACGGAAACTGGGTAAGCACAAGCACTATGGATCAGCGTATGGAAAGCTACATCAAGAATATGTTCAATGCTTTCGCTACACAGTATCCTGACCTCGATCTCTATGCATACGATGTATGTAACGAAGTAATCAACGACGGCACTGCTTCACAGGGCGGCGTAAGAACTGCAGGCGACAACAACTCAGTCGGCGGTCAGTCCGCATGGGTATCTGTTTACAAGAACAACTCATTCGTTGAAAAGGCATTTACTTACGCAAGAAAGTATGCTCCTTCAACCTGTAAGCTTTATTACAATGACTATAACGAGTTCGCTAACGACAAGCAGAACTGCATTATAAATACTATCCTCAAGCCTCTCATGGCTAAGGGTCTCATCGACGGTATGGGTATGCAGTCTCACCTCAACTGCGCTGCAAGCAACGCATGGGGCGATACAAACTCTTACCTCGCTGCAATGGATAAGTACCTCAACCTCGGTATCGATGTTCAGGTCACAGAGCTTGACCTCTCAACAGAGGGCGGCAAGTACTCATTAAACGATCAGGCTAATAAGTACAAGGCTATATTCAAGCACGCTATGGACTGGAATTCAAGCCATCCAAACGGACCTAACGTAACTCTCGTTCAGGTATGGGGTCCTAACGACAATAACTCATGGGTAGGCACAGACAAAAATTCAGGCAGAAGCAATCAGCCTCTCCTCTATGACGGAAGCAATCAGCCTAAGTCAGCTTACAGCGCTATCACAAGCCTCGTTCCCGACAGCCAGTGGAGCACAGGTCTCCCATATCACGGTCCCGGAAGCTCCGGCTTCACAATCAGCGAACCCGAGCCTGACTCTGACGGTTACTGGTTCCACAGCACATTCGAAGGCTCTGAGGACAGCTGGGTAGGCAGAGGTGCTGCTACAGTCCTCACAAGCGGCAGAACTAATTTCGCAGGCAAGGAAGCTCTCCTCGTTCAGGACAGAACAGCTTCATGGAACGGCGCAGCTCGTCCGCTGGAAACAAGAATTTTCAAGGACGGCGAAGAGTACAGCTTCTCAGTAAACGTTTGCTACCTCGACGGTGACGCAGATACAGCTGAGTATAAGTTCACTCTCCAGTATCAGGGCTCTGACGGCGAAGCTCACTACGATCAGATCGCTATCGGTACAGCTCCTAAGGGCGAATGGCTCCAGCTTGCAAATACAAATTACAAGATCCCTGCAGGCGCTTCAGATATGCAGATCTATGTTGAGACAACTGATGAGGAAAACCTCGGCAACTTCTATATCGATGAGGCTATTGGTGCTCCTGCCGGTACTGTTATCGCAGGTCCCGGACAGCCAAAGGTTCGTCAGGTAATCCTCGGCGATCTCAATTTTGATGAAACTATCGACTCTCTCGATATGATAGCTGCAAGAAAGGCTATCATCTCAGGTGAATTCAGCGATTCTCTCGCACAGAAGGCTGCTGACGTAGATCAGAACAGAACATTTGAAGTTGCTGACCTCGTTCTCCTTCAGGAGTTCATCCTCGGCAAGATAAATGAATTCCCTGTAAATAAACCACAGGTAGATCTGGAAGCATTAGCTATGAAATTCGGTTCAGTCAGCATCGCTGATTCATTTAAAAAGAATAACGAGAATAATCCGCTTTATACTCAGCGTTTCGGTGCTGACCCGGGCTGGATGGTATATGACGGCAGACTTTACGTCTACACAACAGCCGATGAATTCGCATACAAGAATAACCAGATGATCGAGAATGATTATTCTTCAGGTTATATCAACTGCTTATCAACAGCAGACCTTGTAAACTGGACAGACCACGGTCAGATCCCTGTTGCAAAAACAAGAGTAAACGGCACACCTATTGCAAAATGGGCTAATAATGCATGGGCTCCTGATGCTGCATGGAAGAAGATCAACGGTCAGGACAAGTTCTTCCTTTACTTCGCAAACAACGGTTCAGGTATCGGCGTTATCACAGCTGATGACCCGACTTTCACAAAGAATGTAAAGGATCCTCTCGGACATGAGCTTATTTCCAGAAGCACACCAAACAGTAACGTAACATGGCTCTTCGATCCGGGCGTTTACTATGATCCTGATACAGACACAGGTATTATTGCATACGGCGGCGGTGTTCCTGACGGACAGGCTGCTCAGACAAAACAGGGACGTATCGCTAAGCTTGGCGATGACATGATCTCAATTTCAGGTACACCTATCGATCCGGGCACACCTTACCTCTTCGAAGACTCAAGTATGCTCAAGATCGGCAACACATGGTATTATTCATTCTGCCACAACTGGAATGTTCCGGGCGGTACAAGTGTAAACGGCAATTCATTCAGCAATGCTGATATCGGTTACATGACATCAACTGATCCGCTCAAGGGTTACCAGTATCAGGGTGTTGTATTCAAGAACACAGGTACACAGAGACTCGACAACGGCGGTAACAACCACCACTCAATTATCGAATTCAAGGGCAATTACTATGTACTTTATCACTCACGTCAGCTTGAAATGCGTATGGGCGTTAACGGCGGCAAGGGTCTTAACTACAGATCACCCTGTATCGATAAGGCAACTATAAGCAATGGAAAGATCACTTGCAGCGGTTCACAGACAGGTGTAAGCCAGCTCGAGAACCTTGATCCTACAAAGACAGTTCGTGCAGCTACAATGTCTAACCAGTCCAAGAACATCAGCGTAAGCGGATGCGGCAACTCTGTTGTTAACTTCAAGAAGGGCGAATGGGCTAAGGTAAGCAAGGTCGACTTCTCTAAGGTAAGCGGCACACTTACAGCTAAGGCTTCTTCAAAGAACGGTGCTGTTATCAAGGTTTGTCAGGGCTCAGCTACAGGCGAGGCTATCACATATATCGAAGTACCTGCAGGCGGTTCAATGACAGACATTGAGACACCTCTCGCAAATATCCCAAGCGGTGCATCAGATATTTACTTCGTAGCTAACGGCGACGTAAGCTTTGACAGCTGGTCAATGTCATAATTCTTTTTCGTTGTTGATCGGTGCAGTACATCTGCACAACGTGCTGCACCGATTGATATAATTCCAAAAATAAATTGTAAGGGACAAATCAGAACAGGAAAGCCGTGCTTAGGCAGCACGGCTTTCCTGTTGTCCGAATATCCGAAACTAACCGAAAAAAGGGTACAACAAATGTTGTACCCTTTTCGTATTTATTCCTTCTTATCCTTATCGTTTCCTAAGCCGCCCTTTGAATTTCTGTTGATATCCTTTGAAATGAAGATATCCAGAGCTAACATTCCGATAATAAATAAAACACATAATATAACAAGCACTGTTCTTAGCATTTTTATTCCTCCGTTAATTTTTATTTGCAAGACGCTTGATTACAAGAATCGAAACGTCGTCATCAAGTTCTTTTGCAAGAAAATCAGCCGCAGAATTGTATATTGTGCGTGCCATTACATTTGCCATGTAGGAAGTATTTTCTGTAATCGAACGCTGGATTCGCTCTTTTCCGTAAGTTTCGCCGCGGAGAGATTTTGAATCGATAAGACCGTCT
>SFFP01000145.1 GCA_004556875.1 Ruminococcus flavefaciens | reverse complement strand
CACTATGCTTTTATTCACCTCAGCAGTCAGCTTTTCCGTGTCATAGCTGAATTTCTTCATTCTTTTGTCCCATAGATAGTCATTCTGCATATCTATTACGATAAGCGCCTTTTTACCTGCCATTTTCATACCCTCTTTTCATTTTTTTAATATATTATACCATAAATGCTTGAAAATAGCAAGAAGCGCGGCAAAATATGTGCCATTATTTTTATCTTCAGCGCGAAAAAGGGTGCGGCGGCTCGCCGCTTATACCACATACACCTTATATTGTCAAGCAAAAAGGACTCCTTTCGGAGTCCTTTTTTCAGAGAGGTATTTATCAAAAATTACTTTTCTTCTGCCTTTTCGGGAAGTGAAGGGATAAGCTTGAGCAGGTATCTCTGAATTGAAACTGCATCGTTTACTGTTATGCCGTTTCCATTGTTGCAGCAGTCACCATTAAGTGAACCCTGCTTTGTGAGATGAGACTTATCGCTGCCGCTTGTGCCGTACTTGTCAGGATTTGCAAGGCTCTGCATGATGAGTACAGCATCGCTGAGGTCAACATCGCCGTCGCAGTTTGCATCACCGTACTTGACATCAGCAGGCTTGTCAGAAGTTGTTACTGTTTTGGAAGTAACAGTTGAAGTTGTTGTCTTTGATGTTGTAGTTACAGCTGATGTAGTAGTTGTTGTTGAAGCAGGTGCTTCGCCCTGTGGGTATTCATATACTACCTGAATGCTCTTGTAGTCAACACCGATAGTATCGCCTGTGTCAGACTCGCCCTTTTCAGAAGCGTCCCACCACTTCTGAAGCTCTACCTTGCCGTCAGCAACTGTAGCCTTCAGCTCCTCAACTACCTTGTCAGCGCCCTCGCCTGTCTCCTTGTTGAGTATGCCGTCAAACTTTACAGTAGCTGTTGAGCTGCCAAGTGTGAGGTTATAGCTCTTGTATGTCCAGAAGTTCTCACCTGCGTCTGAAACAGCGTTGATGCACACTGCGCAGCCTGCTGTTGCCCAGCCTGAGCCTGCTGTTGAAGTTACATCACCGTTGATAACTATCTTTGAAAGGTGCTTTGCGTCCTCGATAGGAACAATGATATAGCCCTTGTCATTTGTCATAGATGCGATATCTGTAAAGTCCTTAGTAACTGTCTCAGTCTTTGTCTCCTCATAAGTCTTGAGATCGTCAAAAGCGTCAGCCTTATCGGATACGACTACCATTGCTGCTGAAAATGCAGGAAGCTCTACCTTGACATTGTTATCCTTAACGTCCTTAACAACGTCTATAAGCTTTATCTGCTCGTCATCGCCGTAGATAGCGTATACAGCTGCGGACTTGTACTGCTTGTCTGTATTCTTGAGGTTGATAACGGCATTTTCGTTTTCCTTCAGGTCCTTGTTTGTAACCATTACAGTTACCTGTGAATCGTCCTTAGAGTTTACAGCAGCATATGTGCTTGACTTTGAAACGTCCTCAGACTTTGCAGGAACAAGAGTATCACCAAAGCTGCCGCCCTTGCCGTCATAGTTTGTGTAGAGGTTGATACCTGCTACGATGAAAGGCTCGCCGCCCCAGAGTGAAGCGAAGTAAACGCCCTGATCCGCATAGCAGCCGAGTGCCTCTGCCTCAGCGATAGTGCCCGAAGCATCATTTCCGCCGCCGAAGTTATACTCTGAGATACCAAGCTTTGTGCCGGGATAATACTTGTCGATAGATGCCTGTATTGTAGGAAGTATCGGTACATTCTGCATACACCACTGTCCTATCCAGCTGTTCTCTGAGAAGCCTTTCTCATAGAGAGTACGTACTGACTGGAGTCTGTCGTCAATGCCGTTTCTTGCAGACTCGGAGTAGTAGTGGATATCAAGTACATCAAGGAGTCTTGTGCCGCTCTCCTCAGAAGCCTTGTGCATCTGATCGAGGTAGCAGTCAAGATACCAGTGATAATTATTTGCAGCCTTGACTTCCTCCCACTCAGTGTGGTCGTCATCGTCATCAAGGTGATCGAAAGCTGTATATCCGTAGAGAGCAGGTCCGAAAACCTCTGCGTTAGGATCAAGCTTCTTGACGTTCTTAGCCATTTCTATGGACTTTTCGCCAAGCTCCTTGATAGTTACAGGCTCAGGATGCATTCTGCTGTGGGTATCGTTCCAGAGAACAGGCTCATTGTCAAGGCTGTAGCCCTGTATACCTGTTGCCGACTTTGAATCGCCCAGCTTATTTATGATATAGTTCACATACTCATCCATGTATACAACGCCGTCTGTGAGATCGGGAGTATCAGCAAAAGGAGCGTCCTTTGTGAGAACTACCTTGTTCCAGCGCTTTGAAGGAGCTTTTTCCTCTTCGGTAACAGTACCGTCCTTATCTGCCGAAACATAGCCTGCAAGCTGTAATGTTGTCAGCTTATAGCCTACATTGTTCTTAGCTGCGTCTTTTGAGAGTCCCTGTACGCAGTCAGCAGGATCATCTGACTCAGAAAGGTTAGTATCTGAGCTGTGCTTCCAGTCAGAACCTGCATTTGAAGCGTTTGTCTCCCAGTTATAGGCTGTCATACGGTTACCGCCCTGACGTACCGAATATGTCTTAACGTCCTTGAGGCTTGTTGTGTACTGGTTTACGCCGTAGATGAGCGGAGAGATCTCCTTGCGCTCGCCTTTGAGATCGACTGTGATACTCATATCATAGCCGCCTGCCGCATATGCAGTATTATGTGGGATACTGGTCATAGGGGCAGTTACTGCGCAGCCTGAAACAACGCAGGCTGCAAGAAATGCTGCTGTTTTTTTCATGTTTTTTCCTCCTATTATCCTCTCCGCCCAAACTCCTCGGCAGAGAGCTTTTTAACAGCTTACGCTGTTATTGCTTAAAGTTCGCCTTCCTTCCACCACGGCACCTGCGGAACGAATTCATCGTTATCGCCGTTTTCACGCCTGAAAGCGCCCTGAGTCCACAGCTCAACATTCGGATCCATATATTGCAGATAGTTGGTTATGGTTTTGGCAAGGACAAGTATCAGCGTCAGCGGTATCTCATGGGTATAGCCGTAAAGGATCACGGGATTTTCCGAAATATCCGCAGAAACTCTCCATACAATGCCGAAGCGGTCAAGGCGGTCGATAACGTGCTGTACCTTTTCCAGCGGTATCTCAAGCTTTTCCGAGATAGTCTCAGCCGAGAACATTTTGTTTCTCACGCTTGCGCCGAGATAGCTTATTATGCTGATAGCGTCAGCGTCCGCAAGAGTATTGAAGAGCCTTATCATGTTGGTGGTGTCACCAAAGTAGGAATTCACGCCGTTTTCGGGTATTTCAAGGAAACAGAAATACCTGAGATCGGGGCTGAGCCGTGAAAGTGCAAGTTCACGGTCGGTTTTCAGTGCTGCAAACGTCTCATGCTCAAAGCTGGTGCGAAGCCTGCCTGTTGTATCTGTATTTGGATTGCAGGCGCAAAGTGCAGTATACATCATTTTCATGAAAAGCTCTGAGCGCTTTTCCTCGGGAGCAGCGCGCATCTCATCGTCGATGAGCTGTTCTATATCACGTTCGCTGTCAGTCACCTTTACCCCGAAAAGAGCATCAAGTGAGATGTTTAGTTCCTTTGCAAGGCGCGGAAGAAGCTCTCCGTCGGGATAGCTGGAATTCTCCCATTTGGAAACCGCCTGCGGAGATACGTTCATTCGTGCCGCAAGCTGTTCCTGTGTAAGTCCGAGAGCTTTTCTGCGTTTTACAAGATTCACACGAAAAGTGCTTTTTTTATCCATTCTACACCTCACCTTTTCATTATAATTACATTCTACCACAACCTCAGGTAGAATACAAGCGAATGAAAATAGATAAAATCCAACCGGCAGTTGAATTTAGCCGAATACTGTACAATTACGCGTTTTTTATTAGCTTTTTCCTCAATTTTACCATATCAAAGACATCAGTTCTACCGCTGAAGTCAAGGTCAGACAGCACACTGTCCTCCTGTTTTATGGTATCATTTCCGAGAATATACCTGCTCATTTTCACAAGGTCAGCCACATTAACTTCTCCGTCGGTGTTCATATCTCCCATGCTGAATCCGCACTCAGGCAGCGCAGTTTTCTGGAATTCATGGAGCGAGGACGGTATGTCTGTCTTCCATTTTGCATGACTGCCGCCTGCTTTCTGCATCTCAGCATCTGACTTCATAAACCAGTCATAGGATATCTCATTGCTGTTTCTGTCGTCCCATGTCACATCAATATGAAAGTAATGTCCGCCAAGCTTAACTATATCCCATGCGTGGTCATCACTTACCACATAGCAGGACTCTACCCCTGCCTTATGGAGCATGATATTGTATATCCTTGCATATCCCTCACAAACGGTATTATCATTCATGAATACTGAAGCATCACTGTGATTTTTTCTGCTGTTCATCGGCCCCGGGTCATATGTAGTATTTTTACACAGCCAGTCGTGAATTGCTTTCGCCTTTTCTATGTCGGTCATATCATCAGAAACTACCTGAGACACCACCTTTTCCGCCTGTGCTTCCACATACTGATTAATAAATCCCACTTCGTCCGCCGAGCTGAAATACTTGAAGACAAAGTCTTTGTACTCAGGCACAAAGTCGCCGGTACTGCTGTCAAAAACAGGCTTTGAGTCTATTTTTGTAAGCTTCGGACATTTATCAAACGAGTCCTCAGAAGTTATATCAGCTCCTGCTATATTGATATTTTCAAGCTCAGGGCAGTTATAGATGCTGAGTTCACCAAGTGTTGTACCGCCCTTGAAGCTTATCTCTTTAAGAGCATTGCAGCTGCTGAAAGCGCGTGAATCCACAGCGGCACTTGTCAGCTTTACATCTGTAAGCGCATTGCAGCCTGAAAAAGCACTTCTGCCAATAGTTGAAGGCTTATTTATATCGACCTCGCTTACGGCAGTTCCCGAAAAAGCAAAATGCCCCACAGAGACAGAGTCATATTTCTTAGGCAGCGGAATTGCTTCAAGTGATGTGCAATTCTGAAAAGCACTGTTGACATATGACGGCGACTCGATATTATCGGCAACTGTGACCTTTTTTAGCACCTTATTGCCCTTAAAGACTAATTTGCTCATATCCGTGACGTATGGAATGTTCAGCTCCTCGATAT
>SFFP01000144.1 GCA_004556875.1 Ruminococcus flavefaciens | reverse complement strand
GTGGCGCACAATTTTAATTGTTGCCTATTTAACCTCAAAATCAAATACTCTGAATTCTTTTTCTCCGTAAGTCTCAAGCGGAATAAACCTGAGTTTTTTAACGGTTTCATCTATTGCTTTTACATCAGGAAGTCCGTATACGATAAGATAATCGGTTTTATTTTCACTTCCGCTGTTGAAGATCGCATCTACTTTCACATCGCTGTCCAGAACAGGATTTCCATCGACATCTTTTGTGAAGAAATCTATGAAGCTGTTTTTATCGGGGAATTCGACAAGAGGTTTGAGCTCCATATCGACGAGAAGATCTATTTGCTTGATGTTTTCGGACTTCTTTGCAATTTCAAGCTGTTCATCGGTAAGACTGCAAATTATAGTAGGTGTGAAGCTTGAGCAGAATACGCCTGTGCCCTTGACATCAAGTTCCTTGAGGATTTTTGAAGAAGCTTCCTTATATGCTTCTTTGAGAAGTCCGAGCCTTATTTCCTGAGAATAATCAGCGATTTTCATTTCGGCTTCGCTGCCGCCTATGCCCTGTTCGTACAGTGAATATGTATAATCGTGTACCTTTTCGGCAACGGTTTCGTCGATATCTTTTGTGTCGATGTCATTGTAGAATATCCAGTATGACTTTTTTTGCGTGTTTTCAGTCGGGGTTGTGGTGGTTGTCTGCGGAGCAGAGGAAGTTGTTACAGTGGTAACAGTTTCAGTATCATTTTTCTTTGCCATTGGAACAACGAGCTTTCCGTCATTGAAAGCAAACTGATACTTATCGCCTGTCTTACAGCCAAACAGATCAACACCTAAGGTTGAGCCGTAAGAACTGTAACCGTAATAATACTCTTTTCCGTGTTCGTCATTGAGATGGATGCTCCAGTGTCCCGAACCGTCGTACATTGCGCTTGTTACAGTCAGTTCCTTTGAGTCCATAAGATCAGAGCAGTTTCCGACCTTGTTCAGAACTGCTGTGTCATCGAGCTTATAGTAAGATGCCATTGCATAGACAGGATTATCGGGTGCAGAATAAACCAGTGTCTTTTTTTCGTTACCGTCAGATACGAGTACATCTCCGTATGAAAGATCGGCAGGTGCGTTTTCCCATACTATCTTGTCGGCAGAATAACCGGCGTTTGAATTGGGATATACATATTTGAGCTGTGTGTAATTGTTTTCGTAAGTGCCTACGACTACATAGAATTTTTCTGCATCAAGCTTGTTGTCCGATGCCGATGATACTGCGGTTTTGTCCTCCGCAGCAGTATATATATTTGTAAAAGGCAGAGATGTCAGTCCAAGTGTCAGCGCAGAGATAAAGGATAAGAATTTGCGTTTATTCATAATAAAACCTCCTTTTATTAAGGGCGGAGCAGCTTGCTGAGCTGTCTTATCAATGCTTTTCATTAATTAGACGTTTGAGAATATAAATGCTCTCATCTTTCAGAAAAATATTTATCTTTTTACAGGGGAGTACAATTATTTAACAAAAAAGTCACCCTGCATGGTGCAGAGTGACTTGATCTGATATGTATGGATCAGTAAGCGAGAACGGTGTCGATTATTCCCTGATAAAGCGCACCTGTCTGACTTGCAAAATCAAATCCGAAAGCCGCAGGGTTCTGCACCTGCATAACGATGATGTATGAACCGCTTGCCTTGTATTCGTTGTAGTCGTTATAGGTTATCTGTTCGCCTGTACGGTCAGCAACGTTTCTGAGACAGCCTGTGATGTACAGGAAATCTCCTGCGCCTGTTTCGGCTGTGCCTGTTTTTGCGAAGAATTCATAGTTTTCGGGGATATAAAGACCGAGATTGGAAGCGACTCCTCTCATGCCGTCAAGGAGATTGCCGCGGCAGTTTTCGGGTATACTTGCAATGACTTCATAGGGGGTACTGCCCTTGACAGTTTCGGTGTAAGGGTCATTGGTATCGACTACCTGCTGTATCACGAAAGGCTTTACCATATCGCCGAAAACAGCTTCTCGTCCGAGAGCCGCAAGATAGATAGGGCAGGTGCGGACATAAGCCTGACCGAATGCGCTTCTGCGCAGATCGTCAAGGCAGTAGATCTCGATATTGTTTTCGATAGGTCCGAAATCGCAGTATATGGGGTCACAGAAGTGGAACAGAGTATTAAGTTCCGAGAGAACAGCATCAGTTCCGAGCTGGTCAAAGACCTTTGCGAAGAAAATATTGCTGGAATTTACAAATGCGGAGTAAAGTGACCTTTCGGGAACAGGATACCAGCCTGTATCGTGATCCCAGTTGACTATAGTTGCGCCGCTGTCTACCCATGTACCGTCGTCATAGAGGGTAGTTATACCGTTTTTGTCGGCAATTACCTCAGACATTATCTTAAAGCATGAACCGGGTGAAGCGTTCTGGAAAGCCTTGTTGGCAATAGTTCCGCTCATGAGGTTCTCACCGTATGTAGGGTCAGAGTAGAAAAGCTCAGGGTCATAGGTCGGGTATGAGACTTCTGCAAGGATTGAACCGTCAGTCCTCAGGACTACCACAGAGCCTGCTATGCCCATATTTGCCATGTATGATGAAAGAGCAGTCTGTACGTTAGCGTCAATTGTAAGGCGGACAGACTGTCCCACATTTTCTCTGCCGTCAACAGGAGTTGGATTATTTGCGCGAAGCAGATCGCCAACAGTGTCATCAAGACCTGCCGATGCTTCGCTTATTATATTGCCGAATGAATAACTGTATCCGTCGCCGTATAAGCGCTGATCCTCGTTATCATTGGCGTAAGTTCCGTATGTTAATAGGTTGTAATTGGTATCGTAGATGTTGCCTCTGTAAACCATTGTTGTAGTCGTTGTTGTCGTTGTAGTTTCCTCTGTTGTCGTAGCGGCTTGTGCCTCGTTGTTTTCCTGCTGCTGTGAGCTTGTATCTGAGTCGCTGTGGATCTTTACCTGACCTACCTCCGCTGAACAGGACGGAAACGACAGTGCTGCACTCGCGGAAACGAGCAGAGCGATCAGCCTTTTTCCCCTGAATATCATATGATTACCGTCCTTGAAAATATATATTTTTATTAATTTTACCGCTTAAAACGGTATGTAATACATCATACTTTTATTATACATTTTTTTCCTCATTTCGTCAATACGTTTTAAAAAATTATAAAAAAATTTCCCACCTGCATCTGCAAATGGGAATATGAAAAATATATCCGTTTAATTTCCTGCGACAATGTTCATAATACCGCTGTAAAGTCCTGCTGACTGAGAAGCAAATTCAAAGCCGTGATCCGCAGGGTTTTGTATCTCCATAACAAGTACATATGAACCTGTTTCGCCGTAGTTGTCATAATTTTCGTATGTTTCCGAGCCTGTGCCGTTGTTATTCCTTGCACAGCCTGTAATATAGAGGTAATCGCCGCGCCAGCCCTCAGCAGTACCTGTTTTTGCATAGAAGCTGTAGCCTGCCGGCACGTAGACTCCGATATCAGCGCCGACACCGCTCATTCCGCTGAGGAGATTGTCGCGAAGCTCAGGCGGTATTGAAGCAATAACATCATAAGCCTTTGAGCCGTCACCTGTTTTGGTGCGTCCGTCGGCAGGGTCAACAGTAGCCTTTAAAACGAAAGGAGTTACCATGTCGCCGAAAATAGCTTCTCTGCCGAGAGCGGCAAGGAAGATAGGGCAGGTGAGCACCTTTGACTGACCGAAAGCGCTTCTGCGAAGGTCGTCGATATCTTCTATCTCGATGTTGTTTGTCAGGTCGCCGAAATCGCAGTGTATATCGTGTTCAGCGCCCTTGCCGAAGTGGAAAATAGTCTGGAGATCGCTGATAACAGCGTCCTCGCCGATAATATCGAAAGCCTTTGCGAAGAAAATATTGCTTGAATTTATAAAAGCGGAGCTGAGTGAGCGCTCCATAGGGTAGCTCGACTTATTTTTATCGTGATCCCAGTTTACGATAGGGTGGTCGTTTCCGAAATCCCATGTGCCGTCATCGGTAACGGAGTAAACTCCGTGCTTGTCGGCAATTACCTCAGACATTATCTTGAAGCATGAACCGGGTTCGTAGTTGCTGAAAGCCTTGTTGCCGTTTTCGCCCCACGCAAGGTCTTCATCGTATTTCTGGTCGGCAACGGAATTAGGGTCATATGACGGATAGTTGACCTGTGCCATTATCGAGCCGTCTGTGCGGAGGACTACTGCCGCGCCTACGATATTGTTGCTCTCCATGTAGCTGTATATCTGATTCTGGATATCGCCGTCAAGGGTAAGCTGTATTGACTTTCCCATATTTCCGTCAGCAGGAGAGGTGAGTATCTTCTCAAAGGCTTTGTCGTATCCGTCGGACATTGTTGTAAGGATATTTGCAAATGAAACTGCATATCCGTCCGCATAGATACGGCGTTTGCCGTCCTCGGCAGTAGAAGCGAGGAGATTACCCTTGCAGTCATAGATATTTCCCTTTACGGCAGTGTTTTCGGGAACAGCTTCCGTAGGCTTTGCAGTTTCGGCAGAAGCTGTTGTCTCTGCGGCAGCTGTAGTCTCAGCAGCTGTGGTGGTTTCGGTCTGAGTATCTGAGCTGACGTTTGCCTGTCCCACAGATGATGAGCAGGAAGCAAACGAAAACGACATTGCTATTGAAGCGGCAAGAGCCGTTATCTTTCTTTTATACATTGTATCATTCCTTATTATGATTTGTTTCATCAGATATTTTGTACTGATGGCTTTCAAATACTTATTATAACGTAAAGGAACAGCTTAGTCAACCTTTCGGAAAAAAATCTTTGGAAAATGCTTGACTATTTCCGAAGAATATGAGATAATATAAGCTGTATGTTATCAATAATGAAAGTGAGAATAAATATGAAAAAATATATCTTTACATTTCTGTTATCAATGGTGCCTATTCTGGAGCTGAGAGGCGGTATTCCGCTTGGCGTAGGCATGGGATTAAAATGGTATCATGCAGTTATCATATGTATGATAGGAAATATGATACCTGTACCGTTTATTTACCTCTTTGCAAGAAAGATCCTTGAATGGGGCGCTGACAAGCCTGTTATCGGAAAGTTCTTTACATGGTGTCTGAAAAAGGGACACAGCGGCGGTGAAAAGCTCCAAAAAGCGGCAGGAAAGGGTATGTTCTGGGGGCTGCTTCTTTTCGTTGGTATACCGCTTCCGGGTACAGGCGCTTGGACA
>SFFP01000143.1 GCA_004556875.1 Ruminococcus flavefaciens | reverse complement strand
CGAGTCCTCATCTGCTGACATCACTACATAATACAATAAATGCTCAGCCGCTCCCGTAACAAGGAGCGGCTTTCTTATGCCTTGACAAATCCGTTTTTTCACGATATACTATACTCCGAAACAATTTAAGGATTATTTAAACTTTTTCTTCGTAAAATAGCACTATAATCACTATTTTACAGGCATATTACAGGCATAAAATATAGCCCCGAGGAAACGCTCCCCGGGGCTGTTCTTTATTCTGCTTCTTCGATTGCTTCCGTTTCCGTCTCTTCATCAGGAGCAGGATCATATACTTCAGAAGTAGTCTGGTTTATCCACTTTCCTTCTCCGTCAAGTCCCCATAATTCTCCGGCAGAGATTTCCCATGCAAGAGAACCAGGCGAAAGAATTCTATCGCTAATTCCGTCAGGAGCAGGCAGATCTTCTTTATTATCGATAGCTATCTCTGCAATGGTAACCGCAACGCCCATGTCTGCTCCTAAATACTTCTCTTTGAGTATTGTAATCATAAGCTCCTCCCTTAGTCATCGAGGAGTCCGCTGAATTTATGCTCGTCTATAAGTGTATCGTCTATATAGACTCTGAGCTTGTGCTCTTTCTTATCTATCGAGACAGCTTCGCCGTCGAATACCGTGCCACGAATGAAAGTGTGCTTTGAGTCCTTGGTCCAGTCTATGCCCCTGGACTCGTCACCGTGCCACCAGTCGTATATATACGGCTCGTCGCCTCTTGTATCAACGTGACAAGCTGCCGGATTTGCTCCGCTCAGATCTTCCATCATGCCGATGCCCTTGAAGCCTACGCGCTCAGCAGCTTCGGCAATGTCCTCAGCGGTATACCAGCTGCCGTCCTTACGCTGAACTCTGATATCCGCAGCCATGCCTTTGCGATGTGCGTCTGTCGGACTGCCCCAGGGATTATCCTTGCAACGATAGCCGCTGTTGACATAAATTGCTTTCGCAGCCATAAGTGTGTGCATTTTTTCAAGGCGCTCGATGAGCAGATCAGACATTTTTATGCTCTTGCCACAGCAGGAGCAGGCAAATTCATAATCGTCGAAATGTGGTGATAGATTTCCCATTGATATACCTCCTTAAAACCAGTATTGCATAACCTGCTTAATTCTGGCTTTCGCTCGATTGATAATTCCGTACACAGCTTGGTGAGTAATACCTAAGTGTGCTCCTATTTCCTCATAGGTCATCTTCTCATAATAATAAAGATAAATGACTCTCTTCTGACCGTCTGTTAGTTCTCCGTCAATTACACGACGCAGTAGTTTCTTCAAAGCCTGCGTCTGTGCGTGTTCATCATCTCCGTTTAAAAGAGCGATTATCGAACTGTCTTCCAGTCCTATACTTTCCGCCTCACGGTCAAGATGTATTTTTCGGCGGTCAATCTTCTGTCCCATTATTTCTGCTCATGCCACTGTCCGTCCTTATCCATTCGGACGATCATGCCGCTCTTGACCGCTATTGCACTCGAACCGAGGTACAGATGATATCCTGAGAAGCTGTCGGCACTTGGAAGATCGTTGAGATCGTCGACGATAAGTTCAGCATATACCTGCTTGATGCCGCTTACTTCCTTTATCACCTCCCACTTGCGGATCAAGACGGACTCGTTCTGCGCTACATTAAAGCCATTGAGGATAATCGCTTCCTCGATGTGAAATCCAAACGTATCCATTATTTCTTTTCCTCCTTTTCTTCATCTTCATTGCTTTTGCTCTTGAGCTGATCCAGGATAGCTATTAGCTTCTTAGGCAGTGGAAGGCCGAGAGCAGCCGCATTTTCTAATATACTAATACCTTCATTGGCGAGGTAAAATCCGATAACAGTATCACGGCACACATCGCCGCTGCCGAAAACATACACACCGAGAATATGTCCTACTGCTACCAGAATAAGTATAAAGACCTTCTTTGCTATGCCCTTAAAGCCTACAGCTGAGGAAAGCTTTTTCTTGCTGATCGCAACGAGAACACCTGATATGTAGTCGAATAATTCTGTGCTGGTACTCGAACTTGATAGGCTTCACAGTAACAGTGCCGGAAGAAGCGTCGCCCGCAGGCTTGTTTGCGCCCTCACCGACGATAGCGGCTTCTCCGTCCATAGAGAAGACAACGACATCAAGACCTGCAAAAGGGATAGGTGAGCCACCGTTGAGCTTTGCAAGTGCAGAATGTCCTTTTACCTTGTCGAACATTTCCTTGACAAGGACAATACAGAACTTATATCCGTTATAGTGTTCAAAAAGCCAGTCATAAATATCTGAAAACTTTCTTACACCTGAGAACACCAAGCAACTGCGTCCGAGTCCGTCTGAATAATTTTCGTTTACTTTCATCTTTAGCCTCCAAACCTGATCTTGATGTGCCGTGCCACTTCCGACGGTATATCAGTAAACTCGTCACCGTCTACACCAACAACAATTGCAGGTCCAACGATCTTGATGCCTGCGATAGCGGAAGCTATAATGTTCGGCGGCAGCTGATGAAGTCGGCCTTCCTCATTGACAATCATCACCGCTTCATCAGGCACAAGCGTTACTGTCTCTATATACCCTTGAACTTCAGCTTGCAGAGCTTCAAGGGTGTTCTCAATATCAAGCTCTACTATACGCTGTTTTTCAATTTTTAGTGCTTTCATCATTGTGCTCCTTCCTGAGAGTATCAATCTGTAACATCTGTGCGCTGAAGAACTCGACGTACTTAGCGAGCTCAGCATCTACATTACACAGCTCTGCATATATGCTGCGGCGCTTGTCCATAAGAGCAGTTACCTCTTTCCTTATCGGCTCAAAGAGTTCCTCACAGTAATAGCTTTCCTGCTTAGCTTTCTCAACAGTCTTAGATAGCTCCTTTGCGACTTCAACAGGAAATCTGCGGTCCATTGACGGCAGTTCATCAGCCTCAGGCTGTTCCTCGGCTTCTGCTTGTTCCTTCTGCGGCTCATGTTTTTCAAGCTTAGCTCTAAGCCTGTTGAAGTTCCGATTATCAATTCCTGCGGAAGTCAGTATACCGATTATCCGTTCCACAGGGCAGTCGTTCAGCTCCGCAAGTATCTGCACCTGGTCTCCCTTGCTCTTAGCCTGCTTGTACCGCATTACGATCTCATCGTTTGTCATCTGCATATATCTCACCTCATTTCTGTAGATAGTTCCAAAGATCGCGCCTGTTACGGAATACAGTCCAGTTTTCACGCACCTTTTGGTATGATCCTTGTCTCAGTGCTTCTCTCCTCGCATCTGACTTTTCCTGAGATTTTCTTCGCAGCTCAAGGCGAAGCCTATGCATACAGTAAAGCTCAAAACAAGAGAGAATTACAATAAGTGTTCTGCCGAGCAAGTCGATCTTATCCATTAGCTACCTCCTTTCATAGCTTGTCCGCAAGCCCCTGAGGGCTTATTCCACTGCATTCTTGAAGAGTGGAACGGCTTCTTCGGGGTGATTGCTGAGATATGTGCTGAGTGTCCTGCCGATGTTCTCAGCCATCTTCTCAACGCACTCAGCTCTCTTCTCTGGTGTAAGGCTGTCGAATCGAACAGGCGGAGCGCCGCCGATAGATATGTAGCTGACTGTTTTCAGCTCGTTTGACTTTTTTGCCATAATAATATCTCCTTTCGCTCAATTGTATGCGGTACTGGTTGTACAGGTTTACTCCATTTCTTGATTACTGCCGTGCAGATTTTAAAAGAAATCTTTCGTTATTAATGCGATTTCTTGTATTCTTATCAGGTTTAAAAGACCTGCATATCTCAATAGCAGCGTTATATTGTGAAGCCTTTATCAGATTAGTTTTGGCTACACCAAAGGCTTCACACAGCTTGGCAATGATAAGTATTCTTAAAGTTGTGCCGAGAACACTATATACTCTGCCAGAGCCGCAAAGGTCAATAGCCTTTATTTCGATTTCATTTCTTAATGTTCTCTCCTGTTCAACGGTGATCAGAACATCAGCAAGCTCCTGTTCCAGCTGCTTGTGGAAATCCCCCATATTGGTCATCCACGCACTGTCCCATATGGGCCTGATCATCTCAATATATTCTTCATAAGAAGGCATCGAAGACCTGGTAACCAGAATCTTCTTCCCTTTATCTTCCTGTCGGTTCATGAAACATTTCCTTTCCGGCCCCGGTATTCCCCATCCATGTCCAGTCCGCTTACCACCGCATCCTGCACACAACCGTGAGGAACCACACCTCTGCCAGTATGATGTCTAATGCCACCCCGGCCGCCGCCATCAAGGCAGGTCCGGCATGCAGGTATTCCCTGTAATAATATAGCTTGCTCTGGTGAAGCAGCCTCTGCTTGTCAACCATCCGCTTCAGGCTCTTGTCAATGGTGGCGGAATGCGCGTGGACATAGGATTCGTCTGTTACCAGCACGGTCTTTAACCCCATCTCCTGAAACTTCCGGCCCAGCACCTTTTCCTCATAATACAGGAAAATGCGGCTGTCAAACAATCCTTCTATGTCCTGGGGTGTCAGAAGCCCCGGCTTCAGCATAAAAAAAGACCCGGGTACTGCGTCCACCAGGCGGCTGCCCTCATCCCCCGCATTGGGAAGACGGTAGGGCGGGGTATTCAGCATGTCCTTAAACAGCCGTCTGGTGATAAGACCGGTGTCCAGCAGGTCCTTCCACAGCGGCAGCAGGGTCCAATAGGAGAACAGATCCTTTCCCTGCGGATCCGTCACCCGGGCCGAAGCCATCACTGCGCCCTCCGTGTTATCCAGGGCCTGCTTCACCCGCTCAATGCACCGGGACGTCACATGGATATCCGGGTTGGCGATGATGATATAATCCGCCTCCAGAAATTCCACTGCATAGTTTATGCCGGCCTGGTTGCCCATGCCGTATCCTCCATTTTCCTCGGTCCTCAGCACGTGGACCTTATCCGTATGCCGCAGTGTCTTAAGCTGTTCCCAAGAATCATCCGTGGAGCAGTTGTCCACCAGCACGATGGAATCCAGGCATGGATACCCCCTTATCTCATCGGCAAGCCCCATGGCTGTGGCTGCATCGTTATAGTTTAATATAATACAGCATATTTTGTCCATATCAATCCTTGTTTCCATTTTATTTGCGCTTCCTCCGGGTATCTGCCTGTCCCCAACCTATTTGCGCTTCCTCCGGCTGTCCACCAGCTTCATCCCCATATGGCGGCTGACCCAC
>SFFP01000142.1 GCA_004556875.1 Ruminococcus flavefaciens | reverse complement strand
CTTCTATGCACAAAACGAGCCCCACCACTCAAAATCGTGCTGACAGGGCTATGCACTTTTTCGAGCCCCTTTTATGCACTTTCTACTTGACAAACACATGTTTCAGGCACAGAAGCAGAGCGTTTTGTTGAAAGCTCTATTGAAAGATTGATTGATGGATATATCACAGACAAAGAAAAGATAAAAAATATCATCAAGGAGAATATCGAATATGACGAGTATGTCGAGTGGATAGAGCTTTTCGGAAGTGACACTATGACCGTCAGCGGGCTGGATCAGATCGTCAGCAATATGGTGAGGACGGCTGTATCACGGAGAGGGCGAGTCATTGATGACATAGTTTATTCTGCTCAGGAAGTTCAGGACTCGCTGCTGAGAGTGAACAGGGCTTGCCTGGACAGAGGTTATGACGTGATGAAGAAAACAATGGGTATCCATAACCCTATGAGTTATCTGATGAGCTGTCTTATCAATCTGGCGAACAATATTGACTTCACCCAAAGCTATGAGGATATGAGCATTGACTACGATGTTCGGAAGAATGTTCTCCATGAAGACTTCGATGACTGACCGCAAAGGAGGTGGTGCGTATGATTGTGAGGTGACACTATGCCCGAATACAAGGCAGTAGACAAGCTGTTTTATTCTTTCCACATCGAGTTTGAAGCTATCGTCATGGACATGATCGCTGAAAAGACAGATAAGCGTATCATAGACACGATGTTTGAGGACTTTGACCGCTTGCAGGAAGAATATCACGAAAAGCTGAGACAAATATGCAGAGAGGACGGTGAAGATCGTGGCTAAGACTATCTACACGCAGTTTGATGAGATGGTGAATTACGATAATATCGTAAAGATCGGCATCAAGACAAATTGGGAGGATGCTGATATTGCCGATGACGGCACTATCGATCCCGATTTTGAAATGGTCGGCAGAGATATTACGGGGCTTGAGATCCCTATCGGCATCTACAAGACCTATGAGGAAGCGGAGGAAGCTGTTAAGGCACTCCATGAGTGGTTCAAGAATCAGGCGTATGCAGTCTACGAAGTTCCAAAGCCGGAGGGAGCTGATACCTGATGGCTAATGACTACGAAAACGGCACAAAGAAAACGATAGACCTGACGATCAAGGCGGAGAAGATCAGCTCGGATATTCTCAAAGAAGCCTTGCAGGAGTTTATGGCAGGCAAGGCTGAAAAGAAAGGGCGAATGTCCTATCGTCAGCTGGAAAAGAAGTCTGACAGCAAGCTCGACAGCATTGAAGTCAGTGAGGACAATATCGGTGATTTTCTCAAAACAGCGAGAAAATACGATGTTGACTTTGCCCTGAAAGCGGACAAGTCCACCCAGCCTGCTACCTATCATGTTTTCTTTTCAGCAAGCAAAACTGAGAACTTCAAGAAAGCGTTTACCGAATACGTCGGGAAAAACGCTAAGACAAACCAGCGCGGAGTGTTCACGAGGGAGCAGTTAAAGAGAGAAGCTGCCCGTGTTGCACAGTCACCGCACAGGAAACACAGATCGAAAGAGAGAAAAAGGGAGACACACAGATGATCGAACATACCTATCCCCCGACACCAAGAGCAAGGGGCGATGATGTTTTTACGGCGCACTTTTATGCCGATAACATGAGAAAGGCTTTATCTGCCGAGTGCAGATCAACACCCGAAAGCTAAAAAAGGTTATTCTGAAAGCCTTACCCTATGCGATCTTTGCGTATGCAGGAAACCTTATCGGCTATGCGTACCGAACGGCGGAGGGCAACGGATTTCAGGAGAAGATACTCCCTTTTATGAGCAATCTCGGGGTCGCTTTTGCTAAGGTCTTTCCCAGTTTACACCCGTTGGATATTCTTTTCGGCTTGGTTCTGGCGGGTGTGATGAGGTTAGTTCTCTATGTCAAGTCGAAAAACAAGAAGAAGTTTAGGCAGGGCGAAGAATACGGCTCTGCTGTATGGGGTACGGAAAAGGACATTGAGCCGTATATGGACTTATCCTGCCCCGAAAACAACGTTATCCTCACGAAAACGGAATCCCTGACGATGGGCAAGCCCTCAGCTCCGAAGTTTGCGAGAAACAAGAACATTCTTGTGATCGGCGGTTCGGGCAGCGGTAAGACACGGTTTTTCGTAAAGCCGAACCTGATGCAGATGCACAGCTCCTATGTAATCACTGATCCGAAAGGTACGGTGCTTGTGGAGTGCGGTCATCTTCTTGCAAGGGGCAGACCGCTGAGAAACATCGAAGGCAGGATAGTGTATCAGCGAGACGGCAAGAACGGCTATAAGAAGGATAAGAACGGCAAGCCTATGCCCGTCTATGAGCCGTACAATATCAAGGTATTCAATACCATTGACTTTGCTAAGTCCATGCACTATAACCCTTTTGCCTATATTTCCGAAAGAAACCGTGAGAAGGACATTCTCAAATTCGTGGAAGTCCTTATAAAAAATACTTCTTCCTCTCAACAGCCCGGCGGTGATGACTTTTGGGTAAAGGCTGAAAAGCTGTTGTATACGTCTTACATTGCACTGATCTTCACCCTTTACGATGAAGATGAACGCAATTTTGAAACGCTTATCGAAATGATAAACGGTTCTGAGTGCCGTGAGGAAGATGAAACTTTCAAGAATGCTATGGACATTCAGTTCGGTATGCTTGAAACATGGCTTGACGGTCAGTTTCCTTCTGAGGAAGAAATTGACGAAGCCATAGAAAAAGAGAAAGAAAAAGAAAAGTCGGAGGGGTCTGACGATAACTCCGAAGAAGCAGAAGAAAGCGAGAGCAAGTTCAAATTTGAAGCCAAAGCCTATGACGAATACCGTAAAATGTGTCACATGACACCTCAAAGCGAACAGCAAAGGCTCGGCGCATTTGCTCTCAAACAATACAAGGCTTACAAGTTGGCAGCAGGCAAGACGGCAAAATCTATCCTGATCTCCTGTTCCACAAGACTTGCGCCTTTTGCCATAGATGAAGTGTTGGAGATAACTTCGTATGACGAACTGCACCTTGATATGCTCGGTGACGAGCTGTCAGCGCTGTTCGTAATAATCTCCGATACTGACGCAACGTTTAACTTCCTCGTTGCGATCATGTATTCACAACTTTTCAATCTGCTGTGTACCAAAGCTGACAACAGCGACGGAGGCAGATTGCAGTACCATGTGCGGTGTCTCTTAGACGAGTTTGCGAACATCGGTGAGATACCTCAGTTTGAAAAGCTGATAGCGACTATCCGAAGCCGAGAAATATCGGCAAGTATCATCTTGCAAGCTAAGAGTCAGCTAAAGGCTATCTACAAAGACAATGCAGACACAATTGAAGGCAACTGTGATACGATGCTGTTTTTGGGCGGCAAAGAAAAGTCAACGCTTAAAGAGATCTCTGAAAGTTTGGGCAAGGAAACTATCGACAGTTTCAATACCTCCACAAACAGAGGTCAGTCGGAAAGCTACGGCATGAACTATCAGAAACTCGGAAAGGAGCTGAAGTCTCAGGACGAATTAGCCGTAATGGACGGCGGAAAATGTATCTTACAGCTTAGAGGAGTGCGTCCGTTCTTCTCTGATAAATACGATATAACAAGACACAAGAATTACTCTGAACTTCTTGATGCAAACCCGGAGAAAAAGTTTGACATTCAAAGTTTTGTTAGTGACCGAAGTGGGATGGTTTCAAACATTTCTCCGAAAGATCAAATAAGTCAATGGGTGATCGACAAGTCAAGTTCCGCCTTAAAGGAAGTTACCTATCCTGCTGATGCGACAGAAAAAGAAAATGCAGAAGCAGAAGCTGTTTACGATGCCGACTCCGAAACAGATATAGACGGAGATACGGCAGACAGCTAAGAACCCGAAAATATAAAAAAGAGATAATCGGGTGACGCTGAATGGACGAATGTTTTTATTTTGAAAGGGAGACTTTTTTACCTATGGAAACTATGAATATTTCTGCGGTGGAGAATACCGCAATTGAGACAGCAACCACCTCTGCACCTAAGCACAAGTGGCTCTCTAAGGGTGCTAAGTTTGCTAAGAAGGCAACTATGTTCGCAACTATCGCCGGAGTAATGGCATCTACCTGTGCAACTCAGGCTTTTGCGGCTGGTACCGGTGAAGTTGATACTTCCAGCTTTATTACTACCGCCTGCACCGTTCTCAAGAGTGTCATCTGCCTTATCGGCGGCGGTGTTGGTGTATGGGGTATCGTAAACCTCCTGGAAGGCTATGGTAATGATAACCCCGGTGCAAAAGCACAGTAGTGATATAGAAGTTTTTTCTCCCTTAATTCAGGTCGCATAAAATAGGCATTATGCGACCTTTTTTCCATATTTGCCTGTTTCCACGGATATGGTAGTCACCGCCACATCAAAGCGGAAGTGGATCTCAATATCCTGCACACGCTTTCCGCTGGACTTGTCGGGTTCGTGGACGATGATCTTGTCAACCAGCTCGTGCATGATCTCAGGCGTGAGCGTTTCGATATGCTCATACTTATGCACCACTTTGAGGAACGCTGTCACATCGGAGGATTTCTGCTCCGCACCGTCAATCAGGGTTGTAAGTTCCGCAACGGTAGCTTTCAGATTTGCCTGTTCGTCCTCATATCCTGCCGACATCATCGTGAAACGCTCGTCCGACAATCTGCCGAGAACATTATCCTCATAGAGCCTTGTGAACAGCTTGTCCAGTTCAGCGATACGCTTCTGCGCCTGTTTCAGCGTTTTCTTTGCTTTTGTAAGCTCCGAGGACTTGCGCTGAACGGAATTGCTCATAGCTGTCTGGATAAACTCGTCCTCATTCTCACGCACCATTGTCAGGAGCTTGTTCAGCTCACCGAGGACAATTTCGTTGAGGACACAGGTGCGGATATAGTGGACAGTGCATTTGTCCTGTTCCTTTGCGTAGGTGGAGCATCTCATGTGTTCCTGTTCGGGACGCTCGTCCTTGCGACGGCTCAGGTACATCTTTTCTCCGCAGTCTGCACAGTACACCATTCCTGCGAACGGATTGACCGTCTGCATTTTCTGCGGTCTGCGCTTGTGCTTGCGAAGCTCCTGCACCAAGTCAAAGGTCTGCTGGCTGATGATAGGCTCTTGCGTATTCTCGAAGATCTGCCACTCGTCCTCCGGATTGTAGACGATCTTGTGAACCTTGTAGGACTTCATTTTCGTTCTGAAATTGACCGTATGACCGCAGTATTCGTAGCGTTCAAGAATATGGGCAATTGTCTGCGCTCCCCAACGATAAGTCTTTGCA
>SFFP01000141.1 GCA_004556875.1 Ruminococcus flavefaciens | reverse complement strand
TGTAAATCCCATAGGGGGGAAGCTTGCGTCAAGACCGAGGACGAGCTTTTTATTGTCGTATACGTTCTGAAGCGAAGGGTCGAGGTTTGAACCTGTAAATGGGTGTTCCTCTTCTTCAGCTGAATATTTTGTATATGGCTGGGTTGTTGTTTCGGCAGAAGTTTTGTCTGCCTCCTTGTTAGGGTCGCTGCAGCCTGCCATAGCAGAAGTCATAGCAACAGCAGTAAGACCTGCGAGAATACTTCTTAAAAACTTTTTGTTCATGGGAAATTCCTCTCTTTCAGTATATTACTTAGTTGATATCCCTATAATAGCACATTTATGCTGAGGTGTAAAGTGGAGAAATGAGGTTTTTGTAACTTCATATAAATATTCGGATACTTGGAACGGTAATTTGGCGATTATCGCAGTGACTGCGCCCCCGTTTTCGCGGCGAAATTCTTACAAACATTAACTTTTATTTCGCGCATCTTGCTATTTCAAAGCTTTTATGATATAATTAATTTTGTTGTGCGCATATTTGTTTGTAATTGCGAACATAATGCGTAAACATGGTGCGGCGGCGAGCCGTGAAAGGAGAAAATATGATAACAGTAAGTAATGTGAGCGTCCAGTTCGGCGGCTCAACACTTTTTAAAAACGTAAACCTTAAATTCACAAACGGCAATTGTTACGGCGTTATAGGCGCAAACGGAGCAGGAAAGTCTACTTTTCTCCGTGTGCTCTGCGGCGAGCTTGAACCTGCTTCGGGTGAGGTAGTAATGCCTAAGGAAGAGCGCCTCAGCGTTCTCAAGCAGGACCACTTCGCATACGATGAATATACCGTACTTGATACCGTTATTATGGGAAATGCCCGTCTTTACGAGATAATGCAGGAAAAGGACGCTCTCTATGCTAAGGAGGACTTCTCGGAAGAGGACGGCGTAAAGGCTTCTGAGCTTGAAGGTGAATTTGCTGAGCTAAATGGTTGGGAGGCAGAGTCAGACGCTTCAAAGCTCATACAGGGTCTCGGACTTTCCGAAGATATCCTCTACTCACAGATGTCAACCCTTTCGGGTAACGAAAAGGTAAAGGTGCTTCTTGCACAGGCGCTTTTCGGTAATCCTGACATCATACTCCTTGACGAGCCTACTAACCACCTTGATATAGACGCAGTTCGCTGGCTTGAGGAGTTCCTTTCCGAATATTTCGGTACAGTAATAGTCGTATCCCACGACAGACACTTCCTCAATAATGTCTGCACACACATCGTTGATATCGACTATAACAAGATAAAGATGTACGTCGGCAACTATGAATTCTGGTATGAGTCCAGCCAGCTTATTCAGCGCATGATAAAACAGCAGAACAAGAAGAACGAGGAAAAGATAAAGGAGCTTAAAGACTTTATCGCTCGTTTCTCTGCAAATAAATCAAAGTCCAATCAGGCTACGTCACGCCGAAAGCTCATTGAAAAGCTTACCGTTGAGGAGCTTCCTGCTTCAAGCAGAAGATATCCGTTCATCGGCTTTGATATGGACAGAGAGCTTGGCAAGGACATATTACAGGTCGAAGGTCTCACAAAAACAGTTGACGGCGTAAAGCTCCTTGACAATGTAAGCTTTACACTCGGCAGAACCGACAAGGTAGCATTCGTTGGTGAAAGCGAGCAGGCTATTACAATGCTCTTCAAGATACTCATGGAAGAGGAACAGCCTGACAGCGGAAGCTTCAAATGGGGCGTATCCGTAACTACTTCATATATGCCTGTTGACAACTCAGAATACTTCAACGGCTGTGAGCTTTCCATACTTGACTGGATAAGACAGTATTCCGTAAAGGACGAAACAGAGACATATCTCCGCGGCTTTCTGGGACGTATGCTGTTTTCGGGCGATGATGTATACAAGCCTGTAAATGTTCTTTCGGGAGGCGAAAAGGTGAGATGTATGTTCTCGCGCATGATGCTTTTTGGCTCGAACGTGCTTGTTCTTGACCGTCCTACAAACCATCTCGACCTTGAAAGCATTACAGCAGTAAACAACAGCCTTATCAACTTCAAGGGCGTAGTTCTCCTTGCTTCTCACGACCATGAGATAATGCAGACCACTGCAAACCGCATAATCGAGATACTTCCTGAGGGCTGTCTCGACAGACAGGGAACTTATGAGGAGTTCATTGATTTCAAAAAATCAAACGGTATGTTATAAAATGAAAAGTCCGAAAGCGGCGATAAACTGCTTTCGGACTCGTTTTTTATTCGGCTTTTTTATATGGCGTGATATTCTCACTGCATTTTTCACGCCAGTCGTCGTAGAAGCCATAGCCGTGTATCAGGTCGATGACCGCCGAAGCGTTTTCGTCCTGTGTCATACTGCTGTATAGCTGTGTGTACTCATAGGCGCGACAGACTTTATCGCCGATGATAAGGTCTATGAAGCTGTATTCAGTCTCAATGACATCTGGGTCAGCCGAGTCCTCGGGAGCTTTGAAAACGTTGCTTGCGCTGAAAGGGTCGGTTTTCTCGATGAGAGAGCTTATCTTGTCGAGCTGTTCATCGCTGAGGCGGTCAAGCTCAAAGATATCACCGAAAAGCATGAAATCGTCGTCCTTTGTCTCTGAAAGAACGGAGTCAAGCCAGATATCATCATCGAGCCTGTAGGGTGACTCAAAATCTTTCTCAGTTGTCCATAAGCGGTTGAATTTGTCGATAGTGCCTTCGTTATGCATATAAAAGCCGCACCATACTCTGCCGTCGGATTGGATAATGAGGTCGGATTTGGTATAGGAATCAATATTGTATAGCTTCTCGCGGTAGATTATTTTGCTTGCCGCGGAGCTTTTCGGAGCTGCTGAACTGATGTTGGTATTCTCGATCTCAGTAACACTTTGCTCTGTTTCGGCTATGGGAGCAGAACTGTTTTCACTGCGCGAACCACAGCCGACAAGCATTATGGCAGATAAAGCGGCTGTAAACAGTCGTTTCATTTTATGCCTCCTAAATTTTTGAAAAGACCTCTCCTATTCTGTCGCAGATAAGAAGGTCTGCATGATTGTCCATTTGGGTAGGTGCCATGTTGATGATAACTAAATTGTTTCCTTTGAAGTAGCGTATAAGACCTGCGGCAGGGTACACATTGAGTGAAGTGCCGCCTATGATAAGGGTATCAGCGTTTGCGATAGCATTTACAGCGCCGTTTACAGTATTGTCATCAAGACCCTCTTCGTAGAGGACTACATCGGGTTTGATGACACCGCCGCATTCGCATTTCGGTATGCCCTCGGAATTTGCGATAAAGCTGACATCGTAGAATTTTCCGCATTTAGTGCAGTAATTCCTGAGTACGCTTCCGTGAAGCTCAAAGACCTTTTTGCTTCCTGCCGCCTGATGAAGACCGTCAATATTCTGGGTGACTACACCTGTCAGCTTTCCCTCAGCTTCGAGCTGAGCGAGCTTTAAGTGAGCGGCATTGGGCTTAGCATCGAGGCAGAGCATCTTAGCTCTGTAAAAGCGGTAAAACTCTTCGGTCTTCTGCATGAAGAAGGTATGGCTCAGGATAGTCTCAGGCGGATATTTCCACTGCTGATTGTAAAGACCGTCAACGCTTCTGAAATCGGGGATACCGCTTTCCGTAGAGACTCCCGCGCCGCCGAAAAAGACGATACGTTCTGAATTTTTTACGATGTCGGCAAGTTTTTCAGTGTTGTCCATAGCTTAATCTCCTATGACTTTGACGAAAAATTTTCTTGTTCTCGGACCGTCGAATTCGCAGAAGTAAATGTCCTGCCATGTGCCGAGAAGGAGCTTTCCGCCGCTTATTATGATGGTTTCACTTGCTCCCACAGCCGAGGATTTGAGGTGCGCATCGGAGTTGCCCTCAGCGTGCTTGAAGATAGATAAGTCAGGGAACACCTTATCTATACCGCGGATAAAGTCAGTCTGTACATCGGGGTCTGCATTTTCGTTTATGGTTATTGCCGCAGTAGTATGTGGGCAGTAAACGATACAAATACCCTCAAGTACACCGCTTTCTTTAACGGATTCACTGACCTCGTGTGTAATATCTACAAGTCCCTCAGCAGGGGTGCTCAGCTTGAAATTGAATAACATAGATTTACTCCTTTCTCATCAAGCCGTCTGATTTTCAGCGGCTTTATAGTATCTGCAAAAATAATTCAGCGGACATATATGACATTTCGGCTTTCGGGCGTTGCATATATCCCTGCCGAAATCAACTGTTCTGTGACAAAAATCGGAAGAGACCTCAGGCGGAATTAGCTTTACAAGGTCTTTTTCCACCTTTGCAGGCTCTTTGTTTTCCGTAAGACCGAGTCTTCCCGTGATACGTATGCAGTGGGTATCGGTTACCATTGCAGGCTTTCCGAAGACATCACCAAGCATAAGGTTTGCGGTTTTTCTGCCGATGCCCGACAGCGTGAGAAGCTCCTCCATAGTATCTGGGACTTCACCGCCGAAATCGTTGATGAGCTGATTAGCCATTTCTTTTAAGCTTTTTGCTTTGTTATGGTAAAAGCCGCAGGGTTTAACGTCCTGTTCAAGCTCGGTTATATCGGCGTTTGCAAAGGCTTCGAGAGTGGGATATTTTTTGAAAAGCGTCTTTGTGACCACATTTACCCTTGCGTCTGTGCACTGTGCCGCAAGACGAGCGGCAAACATAAGCTCATAAGGCTTTTCATAGGTGAGAGTGCAAGAAGCGTCGGGGTAGAGCTTTTCAAGCTCTTTTATTGCAAGCGCGGCTATTTCCTTTTTGGTCATTCAGAGGACTCCTTTAGTTTTTTCTGCTTTTCAAGTATCCCGTCATATACTTTGTACATCTTCTGCACCGTATTTTCAAGGAAGTAGTAGTGCTTGATGTAGAATGCGAGAAGAACAAGCATCATAGTTACCAGAATTATGACAGGGATATTCGGCTTGAAAAGTATAACAGCCATGAAAACTGTCAGAACAAGTGCAAATGCTGTATTCATTGCCAGCATCCTTTTTGTATCGGACGTAAACGGGCCAACATTGAAAGAATGCATATTTTATTTAATAGCTCCCGTTCGTGTTTTCTCTTGTTAATGGCATCTTCAGTAAATACAGGGTTACTGATAGTGACACCAATTTCAAAACAACCTTCAGACGTATTAACGTTTGGTAATAACGTTTCCATTATCGCGTCCTCAACAATGAATTTTGTGATGTGGTGAATGCGGCTGAGCGCACGCGGAACAGTTAAAACCAAAAACAGTGTTATGGGTGGATTCTCTGTATCCGGCGTTAATTGTT
>SFFP01000140.1 GCA_004556875.1 Ruminococcus flavefaciens | reverse complement strand
CTGTAGTAGCCTCATCCATAATAAGAAGCTTTGCATTGTGGGACAGTGCGGAAGCTATCTGAAGCTTCATCTTCATACCCTTTGAGAATTTGCCGAATTTCTTCTTTCTCGGCAGTGCAAAGCGGTCAAGATAGCCGAAAAATGTATCTGTGCTCCACTCCTCAAATATCTCGCGGAGTATCTTGTCAATAGCGATAGCGTTAAGTCTGTCATCGAACGGAAGCTCATCAAAAACAGCCGCTATCTGGCTCTTTGCCTCAAACTCCTCTTTTTCATGGTCATAGCCGAGAAGCTTTATCTCGCCCTCGTCCTTTTTGACAATGTTGAGAAGAGCGTTGATGGTAGTAGTCTTTCCAGCACCATTCTGTCCGATAAATCCCATGATACTGCCCTTAGGCACATTAAAGCTGATATTGTCGAGAGTAAAGCCGTCGTACCTTTTCGTCAGACCCTTTATCTCGATAGCATTTTCATAATCATTCATTTTCTGCCCCTCCGTAAATAAGTTCGAGCATTTCCTTCAGCTCGTCAAGGCTAAGCTTGCACTGACGCGCTTTGTCGCAGACCTGTGTGAGGAGTGCTTCGGTCTGACGCAGGTATTCTTCGCGGAGAAGCTCTGTATTCTGCCCCTTGATAAAGCTTCCCTTACCTGTATACGACTCTATAAATCCGTCTCTTTCAAGCTCCTCATAGGCGCGTTTTGTAGTAATCACGCTTATGCGGAGCTGCTGTGCAAGTGTACGCATTGAAGGCAGAGCGTCCCCTGCTTTCAGTGTACCGTCAAGGATGAGACTTTTTATCTGTGAAGCTATCTGCTCATAGATAGGCTCACCCGATGAGTTGCTGATAATAATATCCATAGTTCACCTCATATTGTATATATACGTTATACACATTATAGCATTTATATACACACTTGTCAATACCCAACAGGAAATAAGCATAAAAAATTCATAATTTCCCGCTTTCTTATATTTATCGTGTCCATAATAAACAATTCAAAACAGGCGTTTTTAGGCAAAATCACCTATTTTCAAAAAATAATATAGACAAGCCGCAAAAAATAATATATAATAAGATATATATACTTCGGCATCCGTATGCCGTAAATGCGGAAACCGCAGTTTTTGTATCTGCGGCTTCGGAGCACTAAAACATGAGAGTTATTACAGGCATTGCAAGAGGCCGTAAGCTTGTTGCACCCGAAGGTCTTGATGTAAGACCTACAGCCGACAAGGTAAAGGAAGGCATCTTTTCCGCCGTTCAGTTTGAATTGGAGGGCGCACGCGTTCTCGATCTCTTCGCAGGAAGCGGTCAGATGGGTATCGAAGCACTGAGCAGAGGTGCTGAAAGAGCTGTTTTTATCGACAGTTCACTGCGCTCTATAAGATGTGTCAATGAAAACCTTCGCAATACAGGCTTTGAACGTCAGTCAGAGGTCATAAACCGCGACAGCTATGATTATATCAAGCTCACAGCACAGACCTTTGATATCATTATCCTCGATCCGCCGTACCGTCACAGCCACATATCAAATATACTCCCCTTTGCGGCAAAAAAACTCCGCGACGGAGGTATTATAATATGTGAATATGAAAGCGATGCGCAAGAGCCTGATGCTCCCGAAGGATTGACACTGAGAAAGACCTACCGCTACGGAAAGATCAATGTCTTGATATTCTGCAAACCGTCCGAGGAGGTGGCTGAAGAATGAGAAGAATAGCCGTTTGTCCGGGCAGCTTTGACCCTGTAACACTTGGTCATCTGGATATTATCACAAGAGCTTCAAAGCTGTTTGATAAGGTAATAGTCCTCATATCCAGAAACGCAGGCAAGGCACAGCCAAGCTTCACGGCAACGGAGCGTATGCTGATGATAGAACAGGTCACACGCGACCTTGATAATGTAGTAATAGATATTCTTGACGGACTTCTTGCGGATTACGTGAGAAATGTGGGCGCAGTCGCTATCGTAAAGGGTCTGCGTGCTGTCAGCGACTTTGAATACGAATTCCAGATGGCTCTCGCCAATAAAAAGCTGTATGCAGGAGCTGAAACAGTGTTCCTCACAACAGCTACCGAAAATATGTACCTCAGCTCGAGCTTAGTAAAGCAGATAGCGTATTTCGGCGGCGATATAAGCCATTTTGTTCCCGAAGACATACTTGATGATATAAAACAAAGACTTATTAAGGAGAGGTAATCATTATGAGCATCGATGAGATTTTAGAAGAAATGGACGAACTTCTCGACAAGGCAGGTTCAGTTCCTTTTGTATCCCATAAGAAAGTTATTGACGGCGAGCGCATGAGAGAGCTTATCAACGACGTGCGTCTCAATATGCCTCACGAACTCAAAGAGGCTAAGAAGATAGAGTTTGACTGTCAGCGTATCCTCAACGAGGCAAAGCTCAACGCAGAGTCTATCATCCGCAAGGCAGAAGAGCGTGCAGCTCAGATAGTTTCAAGAGAGGCTATCGTTACAGAGGCTAAGAAAAAGGCTCTGGATATGCTCACAAAGGCTCAGACAGCTGCCAAGAACCTTCAGCAGAACGCTGCTGCTTCAGTTGCAAAGATGCTCAACGATACAGAGAATTACTACTCAAGAAATCTCCAGAGCATAAAGACTGTAAAGAGCAAGCTCAGCAGCACAGTTTCAGCAGGTCTCAGCATGAACGCAGGAGACAAGAAGAACGGCTTACAGTAAATAAAAACGGTACTCGAAAGAGTACCGTTTAATTTTTTATCAGCCGATGATATCTCTGTTGAAAAGGCGCATGATATCCAGCTTTAAAGCTCGGTTCTGAGGCTTTTCAAGCATAGGGTCATCTTCAAGCAGCTCTTTTGCGCAGTTCTGAGCGCGGTTCATAAGCTCCATGTTGCAGGCTATATCCGCTATTTTCAGCGGCGGCAGACCGTGCTGAGCATTTCCGAAAAAGTCACCCGGTCCGCGCATTTTCAGGTCCTCCTCGGATATTTTAAAGCCGTCGGAGGTGGAGGACATTATCTTCATTCGCTTTACGCAGTCATCGGTGGTATTGTCGGTAATGAGTATACAGCTGCTCTCAAAGCTTCCTCTGCCAACTCTTCCGCGAAGCTGATGAAGCTGTGAAAGTCCAAAGCGCTCGGCATTTTCTATGACCATTACCGCCGCATTCGGAACGTCAACTCCTACCTCCACAACGGTAGTGCATATAAGCACCTGTATCTCGCCGCTGCGGAATTTTTCCATGACCTTGTCCTTTTCAGCCGCCCTCATCTTTCCGTGAAGAAGCGCCGTAGTATAGCCTTTGAGGTCACCCTTTGAAGCTTCCTCGGCATAGGTCTTGACGGCAAAAAGCTCACTCTCGCTCTCCTCTATCATAGGACAAACCACATAAGCCTGTCTGCCATCGTCAAGTCTTTCACGCACAAAGCCAAATGCACGGCTCCTCAGCTTTCCTGTAACAGCATAGGTCCTGACAGGCTTTCTGCCTTTCGGGAGCTGAGTTATCGCAGATATATCAAGGTCTCCGTAAATAATGAGCGCAAGTGTACGAGGTATCGGCGTTGCGGACATTACCAGCTTATGGGGAGCATCGCCCTTTTCCGCAAGAGCCGCACGCTGAGCGACTCCGAAGCGGTGCTGTTCATCGGTAATTACAAGTCCGAGTGACTTATATTCCACATCTTTCTGTATAATAGCGTGAGTACCCACGATAACATCTATCTCGCCTGCGGCTATCTGTTCACGGATATCCGCTTTTTTCCTTGCCGTCATCGACCCTGTCAGCAGGCACACCTTAACGCCAAAGGGTTCGAGAAATCCGCTCAGCGTATTGAAATGCTGAGAAGCAAGTATTTCCGTAGGTGCCATAAGCGCCGACTGAACGCCGTTTTTCGCAGAAAAATAGCAGGCAGCAGCGGCTACGGCAGTCTTTCCGCTTCCCACATCGCCCTGTAAAAGCCTGTTCATGGGGACATTTCTGCAAAGGTCATCGACTATCTCGCCTGCGGCTTTTTTCTGGTCATCTGTAAGCTCAAAGGGAAGTCCATCGGTAAATTCCCTGACATCAACACTGCTGTCCATCTGAAAAGCTGTATTCCTGCGGCTTCTCGACTTCATTACAGACATACCTATCTGAAGCTTCAAAAGCTCATCAAAAGCCAGTCTGCGCCTTGCAGTTTCGGCGGCAAGCTCGCTTTCGGGAAAGTGTATATTTTCCAGCGCCCACATAAGCGGACAGAGGTCGTATTTTCTGAGGATATCCGCCGACAGAGTCTCGAACGGCTCATTGCGCATAAGCTCAAGTGCCTGCCGCATATTGGTCCTGACCATATTTACGGAAAGTCCCTGTGTAAGGTGATATTTTGGCTGTATAAGCACCTTTTCATCGGCACGTATATAAACAGGAGAGCTTATCTCCTTTCGCAGAAAATTACCTGCGACTTTGCCGTACATATAATAAGTCTCGCCCTCTTTAAGAGCCTGAAAATAATAAACATTGTTATACACAACGATGAGGATATCGTCCATGCCGTCAGTAGCGGCGGCTTTACATATAACAAGACCACCTTTGATGCGCTGAGGCGGCATTTTCTTGTATACCGTCAGCTTCAGCACGTTGTAATCCCCCAGCACAGCCTGCTGAACAGGCACATGAGTCCGAAAATCCAGATAATCACGGGGAATATGGTATATAAGCTCATAGGGCGAATTTATGCCGAGCTTGCGGTACTTCTCGCCGCGCGCCTTGCCAACGCCCTTTAAGTATTCGATATCGCTGAAAAGTGTAGTGGGCATATAGTGCTCCTTCTGTGACAGCGTCTGCTGCCGAAATGGTAATATAATAAAAACAGAAAGGGCGGACAAAATGTCCGCCCGATGATCCAAACCAATTATCTCTGCTCACAGATAAGCTTGATAGCGGTTCTCTCTTCGCCGTCGATCTGGATATTGGCAAATGCAGGAATACAAATAAGATCAATACCAATTGGTGCAAGATATCCCCTTGCTATAGCTATAGCCTTGATCGCCTGATTTGCTGCACCCGCACCTACTGCCTGAACTTCAACAGCCTTCTGTTCTCTGATAACGCCGGCAATAGCTCCGGCAACAGAATTAGGTGATGAGTGTGATGATACTTTCAGAATTTCCATTACAAATAACCCTCCTGTAAAAAATAATTGTACGTTTAATAAGTCTATATGCCTTAAGGCTATTGTATTGTACAATTGTATTATATCCTATAAATGGTAAAAAAGCAAGTACTTATTGCAAAGTTTGTAGACTATCTTATAAATATTCTTTCCATTTTGTGCGATTTGCCACTTTTTTCGTCAAATTGTGTGATTGTTCCACAAATAATGCACTTTCCGCTCG
>SFFP01000139.1 GCA_004556875.1 Ruminococcus flavefaciens | reverse complement strand
CTGTACTTCATAGTCGCTTTCCCTTTCTGGTTTTATCATTTATATTCTACCAGATTTTTGGGTGTTTGTCGACTGCTCTTTCAGTATAACACTTCAAAAGAAAACAACTCAACCGACTACAAAAGCAGAAGCTATCCCTGCTTACATGGGAAAAGTTACACAACAGTATGATAGCGCAAATAAACAACACATTTTTTTCTGGCAATTTCAAGATAAAAATAAGAATGTTATTAAATCTAAAGCTTCAATAAATCTAACTATCAAAAACGAAAACGAAGAAGTATTCAATAAAACCTTTGAAGTAGATGAAAAAAGCTATAGCACATGGAGCAGTAAGCTGACTTCCTCAGCAGATGTTCTTGGCAGTATTACGGTTAATGATTCAGATATCGCTGAGGGCAGTGCAACAAAAGGCGTTGCTACTTTAACCGCAACTACATCATTGGGCGGCTTTGATCCTGTAACTATCAATGTATTTGATCTTCCACAAAAAGGTGTAAACATTAATTTACCTGCTTTACCAGCTTATTCAAATTATTATGGATTCAGAGGCGACCTTTACACTACAATGATGGTTACAGACATAAGCTATGAATATGATTGGTCACTTAAAATTAAATTTACAGCTCAAATGACCTATAATTCTGAAGGCGAAGGCGCAAGAGATTATGGTATTGTCGGTTACAAGATAACAGATGAAAACGGAATAGTCGTTGACAGCGGCACTGCCTATTTTGATAAACTATCTGTAGGTGAAAGTCAAATCAAAGAAATATATGTCAGAGATGCAAAACCGGGAGATAATCTCACATTAACAATTATCGACGCAGAATAAAATGCATAATAAAAAGCCCTCTTTTGAGGGCTTTTTGTATTAAGCGGCTGAAAATTCGCGTATATTCCCGATATGTAATATTATGTAACAGTTTTTTTACTTGACATATTTTACCTTTTGACTTATAATGATAACAGTATTTATTATGCTATATACGGATAAATTTACAGGAGGGATATTATGATCTGTAAAAAATGCGGAAGCGAGATCGCTGACGACTCTTTATTCTGCTCAGAATGCGGAGCGTCACTTTCAGAAGAAGAAAACACAACGACCATTGATAACACACCTTCAGATAATGAAGAAACATCTATACTCCCACATCTTGAGGAAGTAATAGCCGACAACGAGGAAACTCTCAGCCTTACTCAGGATCAGGTCCAGCTCCTCAACGACGAGCCTACCGAAATTCTCAGCACTGCCGAGAAGATAGATATACCGGAGCCGTCACCTATTCCCGAACCTTCTCCTATCCCACCTGCTGAGACAAGCTTTGAAAAACCTGCTGAGTTTCCAAAGCAGGAAGCTCCTGCATTCCCGAAGCAGGAAGAAGCACCTGAGCCTGTTCAAGCTGATACGGAGAACTTCAACGACAACAGTGACACTATGAAGATACCGATACAGCAAGAGCCTTACAACTCTTACAATGTACATACAAATCAGTTCACAGGAAATGAACAGCCGACCACGAACAGCGAGGTTCAGCCTCCTGTTGACGTTATTCCTCAGCAGCCTGCCGAAGAACCTGCCCCTGCTCCTATGCCTGTACAGCAGGAAAGCGAAAAGCCACGCAAAAAAGTTGGCGGCGGACGTATTTTCGGTGCTTCCATAGTATCAATATTCACCATATTATTCATGCTGCTGTTAAGCCTTGTAACCGCAATAAAAATAGGCGCTAACGGAAATGTTATCAGAAAAAGAGCATTAAAGCTCAACGGAGAGACTACTCTTACCGCTCAGTGTGACGGCAAAGAGCTTGCAAAGACCTTCTACGACTCAATGGGATTCAGAACAGCAACAAGAGGAAATGCTGACGAAGCAGGCTTCAAGAGATATATGCTCAACACTGATTTCCGCGAGTATATAGGCGGTATTGCCGATGATTACCTCGATTATATCATTGACGGTGATGGTGATGATCCGTCGATCACTTCTGAGGATCTTGTAAACGACTTCATAAAGGTAAATAAGGGTGCAGCTGTAAAGGAATTTGATTACGATTTTACAGATGACGACTATGAGCTTATCGCAAAAAATCTGGATAAAGACAATTTTTCAGACACTATGAGCATCAAGGAGTGGAACAAAAAGCTCGGCTTTGACGCAGACAAGCTCAGCTACCTCTTCTCGTTCATTACTATCGGAATTATCGCTGCGATATTCCTGCTTTTCCTCATCTGGATAGCTGCTATAGTTGACAGACGCGCAAAGCACGTAACAGGATTTTTCGGCTTTATCTTTACATTTACAGGTGCAGTCACAGCACTTGCAGGTCTTGGAATAATCATCGGCTCTGCGATCGGCTTTACTTTCACTCATCACGTAGGTTTTTATCTTGCAGAAAACCTGCTCTTACCGTTCTCATTACTGCTTCTCATTATCGGAGCAGCTGAGCTTTTCATTGGTTTCATATTCAGAAAGACCAATAAGGGCATCAGAAGAAGAGCAAAGAAAGCTGCCGCAGCAAAGGCTGCTGAAAACAACTGAATATAAAAGCTTATCCCGAAAGCGATCCAAAGCTTTCGGGATTTTTTTGCGTATAAACAGAAAAGCCATAGTATTTCCGACTTGCAGAAATACTATGGCTCGTAATTTTTATCTTACTTGATAACTCTTACTCTGATAACGCCGTCAACTGCGTTGATCTTGCCCTCAACTGTTGGAGGTACATCGCCTGTAACATCGAGCATTGTGTAAGCAAAATCCTTCTTGCTTGCATTTACCATGTTCTCAATGTTGATACCCTCGTTGCCTACTGCTGTTGTGATAGAAGCAATAGTTGTAGGTACGTTCTTGTGGATGATGCAGATCTTTGTTCCTACTGCGTTCATCGAAGCGTTAGGAAGGTTTACGCTGTTCTTGATGTTACCGTTCTCAAGATAGTCGATAAGCTCTTCTGCAGCCATAACAGCACAGTTATCCTCACTCTCAGGTGTAGAAGCACCGAGGTGTGGAAGTACGATAACGTTCTCAACGCCGAGAACTACATCGTCAGCAAAGTCAGTTACATACTTAGCTACCTTGCCGTCAGCAATAGCCTTTACAACAGCCTCGCTGTTGATAAGCTCGCCTCTTGCAAGATTGATGAGACGAACGCCGTCCTTCATCATTTCGATCTGCTCAGCATCGATAGTATTCTTTGTCTGAGGAGTATATGGCATATGTATTGTGATGTAATCGCTGTTCTTGTAGATATCGTTGATATCAGCAACGATCTTTACAGATGGCTCAAGGTGAAGAGCTGCACCTATTGAAAGGTATGGGTCATAACCGATGACCTTCATGCCAAGCGCCTCAGCAGCGTTTGCGATCTTACCGCCGATAGCACCAAGACCGATGATACCGAGTGTCTTGCCTGCGATCTCAGGACCAGCAAACTTTGCCTTTCCGCCCTCTACTGTCTTAGGAGCGTCAGGTGTTCCCTTCAGTGAAGCTGCCCATGCAGCTGCCTCTGTGATCTTTCTTGAGGAAAGAAGAAGTGCACAAATTGCAAGCTCTTTAACTGCGTTTGAATTAGCACCAGGAGTATTGAATACGCAGATACCCTCCTGTGCACAGCGCTCAACAGGGATATTGTTTACGCCTGCGCCTGCACGAGCGATAGCAAGAAGATTATCGCCGAACTGCATATCATGCATCTTTGCAGAACGAACCATGATAGCATCAGGATTTGCGCATTCCTCAGCTACTGAGTATTTGCACTTGTCAAATACGTCTGTTCCTACTGCTGAGATCTTATTTAATGTCTGAATCTTGTACATTTCAGTAAACCTCTTTCTATGTTTTTTTGAAATGCATAATTAAGAATTCATAATTCATAATCGCGGAGCTTGCTGCCCTCGTTTTCTCAATTATAAAAAGTCACTGTAATTATGCATTGAGCATTATGAATTAATTACGAATTTTCTTCCTCGAACTTCTTCATGAAAGCAACCAGCTTTTCAACACCCTCGATAGGCATTGCGTTGTAGATAGAAGCTCTCATACCGCCAACTGTTCTGTGGCCCTTGAGGTTCTTAAAGCCTGCTGCATCTGACTCAGCAATGAACTTCTTGTCAAGTTCATCATTGCCTGTGATGAACGGAACGTTCATGAGTGAGCGATCCTTCTTTTCAACTGTGCCCTTGAACATCTTGCTGCTGTCGAGGAAATCATAGAGGATCTTAGCCTTCTTCTCGTTGTGAGCCTTCATGCCCTCAAGGCCGCCCATCTTCTTGATCCACTTGAATACCTTGCCGCATACATAGATGCCATATGTAGGAGGTGTATTGTAGAGAGACTCGTTATCAGCCTGTATCTTCCAGTCCATCATTGTAGGAGTCTGCTTGAATGCAGGACCGTCAGCGATGAGATCCTCACGAACGATGATGATCTGAACGCCGGCAGGACCAACGTTCTTCTGAACGCCGCCGTAGATAACGCCGTACTTTGTTACGTCAACAGGCTCTGAAAGGAAGCATGAGCTTACGTCAGCAACGAGCTCGTGACCCTTTGTGTTAGGGAGCTCCCAGAACTTTGTACCATAAATTGTATTGTTTTCACATATATATACATAGTCAACATCATCAGGGATGTCGAGATCAGAGCAGTCAGGGATATATGAGAATGTCTTGTCAGCAGATGAAGCAACTCTTACTACTTCGCCGTACTTCTCAGCTTCAGCAGCAGCCTTCTTAGCCCACTGACCTGTGATGATGTAAGCAGCCTTGCCATTCTTCATAAGGTTCATAGGAACCTCTGCAAACTGAAGATTTGCGCCGCCCTGTACAAAGATCACCTTGTAGTTGTCAGGGATATTCATAAGATCACGAAGATCCTTTTCTGCTTCCTTGATTATCTCATCATAAACCTTTGAACGGTGAGACATCTCCATTACGGACATTCCGCAGCCCTTGTAATCCATCATTTCCTCTGCACATTCCTTGAGAACTTCCTCAGGAAGAACTGCAGGACCTGCGCTGAAGTTATAAACTCTGCTCATTGTTAAAACCTCCAAGTTAATATATAAAATAAGTAGCATTCGCCATACAATATAAATTATACTCTTTTCGCTCCGATAAGTCAATATATAAAAAGATTTTTTTTCCTGCGCAGCCAATATTCGTCAAAAGCCACGAAAAAAGGTAGGACAAATCTACACCTTATAAAACAAAGTTAACTTGGCGCAACAGTTTATTTAAGCTGCTTATGCCAGAAGCCTATGGTATCTTCCGTTACAAAGCCTGCTGCATTATAAAATTTCCTGCGCCAGTCATAGGAATTCACATAGCATTTTTCAACGCCCTTTTCCCTGCATTTCAGAATTGCT
>SFFP01000138.1 GCA_004556875.1 Ruminococcus flavefaciens | reverse complement strand
CATTGCAAATGCGGTGCTTATAAATGACTACGAGGAGGGCGACAGTATCAAGGAAGGCAAGGAATTTGCCAAAACAACAGCCGGAAATGTTAATTTCCATATTTATATAGACACCGACGGCTACGGCTGGGACTATATTGATCCTCGGCTCGTGCTGTATTAACGGAGGTACATAATGGCTTTATATGATGCAAAAATAGAGAAATTCAGCAAAAAGGCAGAGCAGCTTGAAAGAAATATCAAGCGGGATACAGAGGAACGCAGACGGCTTCTCTCCGAAATCACAAGGCTTCGTTATCTCTCGCTCTGCGAAAAGCTGAATTGTGATGGAGAGGAATTAGAAACCGTGCTTGCCAGAGAACATGAGCAGATTCAGAATATGAAGGCTCGTGGTCTGACCGATGATGAGATAGACGATCTCGGCAAAGGCGGCAAATATGAAGAACAAATGAGATTTTACTCTGAGGAGGACGATGATGAAAACAAGAATGATTAGTGCTGTGATGGCTGCTTTCATGCTTGCAGCAGCAAGTGTTGGCGGTATTACCGCTTCTGCCGAAGAAGGAACAGCAGAGACTACGGAAACAACCGCTTCTGAGCCTGCGGACGAAAGCTTCGATGATATGGAAAAGTTCCGTGAGGTCATGAGTGAGCTTGCCGAGGCAGAGACAACCGATGTTATTCCTGACTATGACGGCGATCCCTATTACGATACCGACGGCAACGCCACCCTTATCAAGTCGGAGCAGATCATCTATAATACCGAGGAAATGCAGTTCATCGCTGTGACCACAAAGGACGGTCACGTTTTCTATGTGCTTATAAATTGCACGGCAGGCAATGGCGAGGACAACGTGTATTTCCTGAACAAAGTTGACGATTATGACCTGTATGCTCTGCTTTACGCAGGAGATGAGGACGATGATGAAAAGGACAAGATCACTCCCGAACAGGCAGCTCAGGAAGCGGAAAAGGCTAACGGAAGAGTGCAGTCCGGCGACAGTAACGATGTTGACTATGCCGAAGATACCGCAGAGGACGGCGAGGAATCATCTGAGTCAGCAGCTCAGGCAAAGTCTGTTCCTATGAACAAGAACAGTATGATTCTTGTTTTCGGTGTGGTTGCTCTGATCGGTGTCGGTGCCGCAGGCTTCTTCCTGATGAAGAAAAAGAAAGGCGGCAATAAGACAGCGGTTCAGTTTGAGCCTGAGTATGACGATGATACAGAGATCACTGAAGAATCTGAGGACGATATGAGGTTCTACGATAATCAGGACGATGAAGAATAAGAAAGAGAGGGCAAAAGAATGGAAAAGATGAAGAAGATCTGTTTATGTGCGGCAGCGGTGGCAGGGACCGCCGAAATTGCAGGCATTTCTGCTAAGGCAGTTGAGGGTATGAGAAAGAAGTGGTTTCTCCGTGGCTTTGGAGCAGGACAGTTCATCGGCAACCTGACCGCTGCGGAGAGCTTCGCCCGTGAAAAGACTGTTATCCAGAAGAAGTATGACAAGCTCTGCGAGGAGTTTGACGAACTTCAGGAGAACTACAACGATCTTTTTGAGGACTACTACGAAGAATAATCAACTTTGAACCCAGTGGATTCAAAGTTCCCGACAACAAAACAAACAACATAAGACAATGAGAAAAGAGAGAGAATTTGTCTAATGAAGGTACTCAGCTTATTTGACGGTATCTCCTGCGGTATGCTTGCTTTACAGAGGGCAGGCATACCCGTGGAGTGCTATGATGCGTTTGAGATCGACAAGTATGCCGTCACAGTCTCAAAGCGCAATTTCCCCGTAATCGTTCATCACGGGAATGTTTATGACGGCGACTTTACGCAGTTCAAAGGATATGACCTTTTGCTCGGCGGTTCGCCCTGCACCTATTGGTCTATCGCCAAAAAGGACAGAGAGGTTGACTGCAACGGTGAGGGATTCAGGCTCTTTAAGGAGTATGTGAGAGCCTTAGAGGAATCGGGCTGTAAGTATTTTCTCTACGAAAACAACTATTCCGTACATCAGAACATCAAGGACGAGATCACAAGGGTTCTCGGTGTAGAACCTATCATGATAAACTCTGCACTTGTATCGGCACAAAACAGAAAGCGCTGTTACTGGACGAATATACCTTTTACTTCTTTCCCGGAAGATAAGGGCATTTTACTGAAAGATGTGCTTGAAAGCGGTCTGCCGTGGCAGGACAAGTCCTACTGTATGACCGCTTCTTATGACGGTGCTGTGCTGTATAACACCCTTGAACGTAAGCAGCGGACTATGGTCGCAGAACCTATACCGATCAATACATATCAGGGTACGGACAAGTTCCGTGCCGTCATGGCAGGCTATCATAAGTACGGTGAAGCAACGATCATCAAAAATTCAGGCTTCAACGGCGGTACTACTGCGGTCGCTATGCCTATGGGAGCCGCCCAGCGTGGACGATATGTTGACGGCGAAAAGACCGAACAGCATATCGAAATTCGTGAGGACGGTAAATCTAACTGCCTGACTACTGTGCAGAAAGATTCGCTTGTATGCTCTCCCGTCCGAGTCGGACAGTATGGCAAGGGCGGACAGGGACAGCGTATTTATTCTGTTGTCGGCAAGTCTGTTACACTTTCTGCCAACGGTGGCGGTCAGGGTGCTAAGACAGGTCTATATAAGATCGATCTGCCTGACGGGGACTATGTGATACGCAAGCTCACGCCTGTCGAAGCGGAGCGTTTGCAGACTCTTCCCGACAACTATACCGCAGGCATTTCCAATACCCAGCGATACAAGTGTATCGGCAACGGCTGGACGGTTGATGTGATCGCTCACATCTTGGGAGGGCTTCACGATGCTTGATGAAGCCCTGAACAAGTGTGTAGAAAACAACAACTACACCATTTATACCAGTATGTGCAAAGCACAGCGCATACTGATGCGGTCTTATTATCCTGTATGCAGTATCAGCGGCGGTTCTGACAGCGATATTGTCCTTGATCTGATCCACAAGGTCGATGAGGACGGAAAGGTCAAGTATTTTTGGATAGATACGGGACTTGAATACTCCGCTACAAAGGAGCATTTAGACTATCTTGAACAGAAATATGGCATTACCATTGAGCGTGTAAAACCCGATAAGCCTATCCCGACCTGTGTGAAGCAGTATGGCGTTCCTTTCCTGTCGAAATATGTTTCCGAACAGATGATGCGTTTGCAGGCTCACGGATTTCAGTGGGAGAACGAACCGCTTGAAGTGCTGTTGAAGAGATACCCTCGGTGTAAGACGGCTCTGCAATGGTGGTGCGGAGAGCGATACTCTGACGAGGACGGCGTTCAGAAAATCAGCAGATTTTCAATTTACCGCAACCGCTTCTTAAAAGAGTTTATCATGCAGAATCCGCCGGATTTCCCCATATCCAACAAGTGCTGTGAATATGCGAAAAAGAAGCCCGCAAAGCGTATCGTCAAGGAACATGATGCAGACTTGGATATAACAGGTATCCGACAGGCTGAGGGCGGTATTCGTTCCGCAGCTTTCAAGACTTGTTTTTCTGAGTGCAAGTCTAAGGGGTGCAACACATTCCGTCCGGTATTTTGGTACACGGACGGCGATAAAAAGGACTATGAGCAGATGTTCGATGTTAAGCACTCCCGATGCTATACGGAGTATGGCTTGCGGCGAACAGGTTGTGTAGGCTGTCCTTTCAGCAAACATATCAATGAGGAGCTTGCAATCATCGAGGAACATGAGCCGACGCTTTATAAGGCAGCGGTCAATATCTTCGGCAAGTCTTATGAATATACGGCGAAATACCGTGCTTTCGTGAAGGAAATGAAGGCAAAGGAAAAGGAGCAGAAAAAGAAAGATGTTTGATCCTGACATACAGAGGAAAGCTCTAAGCCTGATTATGGGCTTTATTATGGAGTTTTCAGGAACACCAGCAGAACCAGAAGTGCAGGAGCTTTCGGTCAATGACCTGAATGTATCAACTATTTCTGTTTCCTGCCTGAAAGTCTCATGGGATTCTGAGCCAGACCGTGATTATTATGTGAGCTGCACGGCTCATGATGATAACTATGCTTACAGCGATAATATGTACTTTGCTTTCAAAGGCAATGACCTTTGCTACATAACAGGTCTGCGTGAGAATACAGAGTACACGGTGACAGTCGAGCCTATTCTTTCTGAGGAAGAAAAAGACGGATATTCCGTAACACCTTCAACTGCTGACGGCAAGACCGAAACGGTTGAGGTCATATATGACTTTCCGTATGAGGACGGCTGGACAAACTGCTTTGCAGGCGAAAGAGCTTCGGGACTGACGGCTATGCCCAGTTCAGGAGCAATATACGGCTCTAAGGTCGATACCATAACAGAAACCGGAATACGCCGTGACGAGTACGGCGATTACTGCTGTGCTATGGGCGTATGGTACGGATACTGCGGAGATCGTTTCCTGATCGAGCTTGAAAACGGTACGCAGTTTACTACAAAGATATGCGACAGTAAGGGTTATGCCGATGATGGTGAGGGTAAATATCACAACTTCGGCGGCAGCGGAAAGTGTATAGTTGAGTTTATCTATGACGATTATAACTTACCGTCCTGCGTGGCATTCTCAGGCTCTTGGGGCTATTACAACTGGAACGGTCTTGACCTCGGAGCGAATATCAAATCAATCAAGAAAATCAACTACGGTGAACCCGTAGAATACTGAAAAATGTGGAGGTTTCTATTATGAACGTAAAGAAGATCATCAAGGGAATTGTCGGACTCGGTGCTATGGCAGGTGTTGCCTACGCTGCATATAAACTCGGTGAAAGCAAAGGCAAGATCAACGAGCGTTTCCGTGAGAAGTACGGCGATGACGGGGACGATATTGAGCTTGACGATGATGAGGACGAGTTCAGGTTCTATGATAATATGATCGAGCCTGACGATGAGTGCCTTGCGCCTAAGAAGGATAATAAGCCTTCTTTCTCTGTAAGCATACATAACTTTGCTCCGCTTGATTCCGTTAAGGTTGACGGCATTTCGGAGAAAGATATGGATATACTTATCTATCATATCTCGCATGACAAATATACCTCGAACAAGCAGATTCGTGAGTGGCTTGAGGTAGACAAGGATACCGCAGCAAAGGTTATCTCTGCTCTCAGAAAGGCAGGATATATCGGTGAGGAGTATTCCAACTATATAATTCCGGTCAACATCACAACTGAGGTGTATTTTCGACTCAGGTCGTACAACAATTCTAAAAAGTAAAAGCACACTCCCACATATCAGGAAATGTGCTTTGATAATCAGATGCTTTTCTCCTATTTTTTCTCCTACAAAAAAGGTTTCTCCTATTATGATATGAAATGTAGGAGAAAGGTGTTTGCTGTCTG
>SFFP01000005.1 GCA_004556875.1 Ruminococcus flavefaciens | reverse complement strand
CGACCCATAACCTGATTTGGATAATGCCAACGTAGGGAAATAGAGCACGATTGTCTTTTATGATTGCGAGGCGATACCTACGATTTGCAGGTATCGCCTTTTTTCTGCGCCTTTTGCTGAGGTCGCGGCGGAGGAACTGAAGCGGACTTATGGACAGTGAAGAGCTTATTATCAGGAGATTTACTATAAAAATTATCATAACCGGAACGAAAGTAGTTTTCCAGAAAGCTTCACTGCTCCACAGTGTCTTGTATGTAGGGAGGGAATAGCTGTTATAGTACATGGAAACGACTATTTTCTTCATAAATGTATAGCCGAGGATATTTCCTATCGCCGCCGCAATTAAAGTAACAGCTACAGGCAGGGTTATGTAGTGGAAGAGTATCTCGCCCTTTGTGTATCCCGAAGCTCTCAGTGTACCGATGACAGGAGCTTCCTGCTCAATAGTGCTTTTTGTAGTTACTGCGAATGCAAAGGCAAGGACTACGATAACAATGTAGAGGAGAGCTATTGCGAATATCTTATCATGTCCGAGGTCGTCGCCTGTGAAGTTTATAGCCTGATTGTCGGGACGCGGAACATAGTCTGTAATCACAGCGCGTTCGGCGATGAATTTTGCGATATCATCAGCTTTTTCCTTCTGCGCTGTGTAGTCCATTGAGTTGTCTCTGTCGCGCCATGCATAACAGTATTCAAGACCTGCATCACCAAGAGAATCAAAATCGTTGTCGGTAACGAGTGCAACAGTGAATTTATTAGTGTCAAACAGCATATCCGTGTTGTTTTTGAAAAGAGCACTGTAATCCGAAAGAGCGGCAAAGCCTGTGACCTTGAAGTTCTTTCCTGCGGCAGTGAAGATGTCACCGACTTTGATGTTGTTCTTTTCGGCGTAGAGTCGGTCAACAGCTATCTCACCGTCATTTTCCGGGAGTCTGCCTTTCATGGTATCAGCTTTGTTGATATCCTTTCTCATTCTGAAAAAGCGGACTGAGTCGCCATCAGCGGCTTCCTTGTTCTTACGGAAAAGTTCATAGATATCAATTTTGAATTCATCTTCGATATCGCTGATAAGCTGTTCATCAGCCTCTTGTGCAAGTATGAAGTGACCGTGTTCGATATTGTATTTATCGAAGCTGTTGTCGTAAGCGGACTTCATACTTTTGCCTGCAACGATAAATCCCGATACAAAGCCGATAGTCAGCGTAAGAAACAGGAAAAGAGCGGTGTATTTGCCGATATCGTGCTTCAGCTCTCGCGGAAGTCTTTTGAAAAGAGGATTTCTCATATTCGTGCCTCCTTACCAGTCAAGTTCAGCCGCAGGTGTCTTGACCTTGTTGAGGTCGTTGTGTCTGATAGCACCGTCACGGAACTTTATAACCTGGTCAGCCATAAGCTTTATAGCGTCATTGTGGGTAACGATGATGATAGTATTTCCGAATTTCTGATTTACGTCCTCGATGAGCTTGAGTATTTCCTTTGAGGTCTTGTAGTCAAGAGCGCCTGTAGGCTCGTCGCAGAGCAGTACATCAGGATTTTTGATGATAGCTCTTCCAATGGCTGTACGCTGCTGCTGACCGTCCGAAAGCTGTGACGGTATTTTGCTGCGGTGCTCCCACAAGCCGAGAGTTTTCATAAGCTCGTCGATATCAAGCGGCTTGTCGCTGAGATAAGCGCCTACCTCGATGTTTTCCTTTACGGTGAGATTTGGGATAAGGTTGTAGGACTGGAAAACATAGCCGATATGCTTTCTGCGGTACTGTGAAAGCTCCTTTTCGTTCATGCTTTCGACCTTTTCACCGTTTATGCTCACAGAGCCGCTGTCTGCATTGTCGATACCGCCGATGATGTTAAGCAAAGTGGACTTACCCGAACCGGAAGGACCGAGAAGAACGCAGATATGCCCTTTTTCGACACCGCAGGTTATACCCTTGAGCACTTCATTGCGATTGTCACCCTCGCCAAAGGACTTTTTTATGTTGTTGAGTTCAAGATACATAATATTTACCCCCGTTTTCTTGAAAAATGTGCTGCATGAACAGCAGTTACAAAATAAGTTTTAAACGTCAAACATATGAATGTCTGCTCATATGATAGCATACACAAACAAAAAAGTCAAGCTAAAAAACGGCGGTTTGAAGCGATTTATTGAAACATAACAATGTTATGTACAGAGAGTGTATGTTTATGTGTACTATTGACTAAAAAGACTGACAGTTGTAAGATTTGTGCTTTTGCAATTGAAATGTTAGCCGTGATAAACATATATAGCAGAGGTTAAGCGCTCTTTTCACGTCCGAGATAAGAAGTAAGGCGGATTTTTTCGCCGCGCCTGTTGCTATTTTTTTGTTTTTATGCTATAATTGTTTATTACAGGATTTTTTAGAAGGCGAGGTACTGCAATTGAAGGACAATACCGCAGCGATACAGGAGATAAAAGGCTTGCTTGGTGAAAATGAGCGGAAAGCCTATGTGCGGAGCTTCGGCTGTCAGCTGAATGTTTCTGACGGTGAAAAGATAAAGGGACAGCTCAGAAAAATGGGATATACCTTTACCGAGGACGAGCACGAAGCCGACCTTATAATACTTAATACCTGCGCTGTCCGTGAAAGCGCTGAGGACCGCGTTTTCGGAATAGTCGGCAGCATGAAGAAGCTCAAGGAGCTTAATCCGTCACTTATTATCGGAATTGCAGGCTGTATGACTGCACAGGAGCATATTGCGGAAAAGATAAAGAGGTCCTATCCGCAGGTGGATATAGTTCTCGGAACTTCCGCTATCAATGCCCTGCCTAAGCTTTTGCTGGTGGCTCTTCACGGAGCACGTTTTTCAGCAGATATAGCTGAATATGATGACTTCTCCGAGGCTGTGGAGCAGGTACGCGACAGCAGCTTCAAGGCATCAGTGCCCATAATGTTTGGCTGCAACAATTTCTGTACCTACTGCATAGTGCCTTATGTTCGCGGACGCGAGCGCAGCCGCCGACCCGAGGATATTATCGAGGAAGTACGCGGACTTGCGGAAAGCGGGTACAAGGAGATAATGCTTCTGGGGCAGAATGTCAATTCATACGGTAAGGACTTAAAAGACGGCATGAGCTTTCCTCAGCTTCTGCGCGAGCTTGACAAGATAGATGGCGACTTTATCATCAGATTTATGTCATCTCACCCGAAGGACGCTTCAAGGGAGCTTATCGACACTATCTTTGAATGTGATAAGGTGGCGAAGCATCTTCATCTTCCTGTGCAGAGCGGCAGCAGTGATGTTCTGAAAAGAATGAACAGGCATTACGATATCGAAAAGTACCTCGGTATCGTGGATTACATCTACAGACGCGATCCTGATTTTTCGCTTACTACCGACCTTATCGTGGGATTTCCCGATGAGAGCAGGGAAGAGTTCGAGGCTACTCTTGATATCATAAAAAGAGTGAGATACGATAATATCTACTCGTTCATCTATTCAAAGCGCTCGGGAACTAAGGCTGCGGAAATGCCTGACAGCACTTCCGATGAAGAAAAAGGACTGCGTATGAGAGAGCTTCTCAGCGTTCAGCGTGATATCTCGTCGGAGCATTACAAGCGCTTTATCGGCAGGACTATGCGTGTACTTGTGGACGACACTGCCAAGAAAAAACAGGGCTGGCTCACAGGAAAGAGCAGTGAATTTATAATAGTTGAATTTGAGGGCGACAGTTCTCTTATCGGTCAGTTTGTCGATGTTGAGATAACAGGTGCGATGAACTGGGCAGTTACAGGAAAAATAAAGGAAGTATAAAAATGAAAAGAATTATTGCAATCTCATGTCTTTTAGCAGCTGTGCTTGCAGGCTGCGGCAAGACAGAAAACGAAACAGCAGCTTCAAAGGCTGAAACCACTACAGCGGCAGCTGAAACAACTGCAGCCGCAGAAGAAACTACCGAGGCAGAAACAACTGCCGAGGCTGAAACTACAGTTGTTGAGACTGAAACCGAAGAAGCTGTTACAACAAAAGAGCCTGACGGCATGGTATCCGCAGGCGGAAGAATGGATATGTATCCTGCTGTATTTCAGGGCGAGATACAGAGGATATTCGATAAGACAGCTGCCGAAAATGAAGGCATGGCAAGCATTGAATATGCTTACCGCGACCTTGATGTTGACGGAATACCTGAGCTTATACTGAAATACGGCACCTGCGAGGCTGATTATCAGATACACATATACAGATTTGATGAAGAGTGCGAGCTTCAGGACCTAGGCATTTTCGGCGGCGGACATACTTCGTTCTGCTATGATGAGAACACAGGAAATTTCGTTATTCTGTGGGGACACATGGGTTCAGCAAGTATAATGTACAATGTATGGGAAAACGGCACTTTAAAATCCACAGATCACTATGATTTCACTCTTGATGAGAGCATTACTTCATACGATCAGGTGCTTGAGGAAAAGGGCATAAAACGTATGGAATTCGTCGGTGCTTACAAGTTTGATGCAAACAGTGAGCCTAAGTCGTATTTCTATCACTCAGACGGATCTTCCGAGGAGTTCGACGGACTTTACCTCGACTATGTCGGCTGAAAATAAAAACAATTATCATTTAAAGGAGAATATTAAAATGGATATTATGGAAATGGCAAGAGAGCTTGGAAAGGCACTTCAGCAGGACGACAGATATGTTGCATATATGCTTGCAAAGCAGGCTAACGATGAGGATAAGGAGCTTCAGGAGGACATTGCACGCTTTGAAGATCTCCGTATGAATTTAGGCAGCGCTATGAGCGCAGAAGAGCCTGATTCTGATAACATAAAGGCACTTGATACAGAGCTTAAATCCGTATACAGCAAGATCATGAAGAACCCTAAGATGATCGTTTTCTCAGGCGCTCAGCAGGCACTTGAAAAGCTTGTTTCAAACGTTCAGCAGATAATCAGTCTCTGCGCAAACGGCGAAGACCCTGAGACCTGTCAGATACCTGAGTCAGGCTGCAGCGGAAGCTGTGCTTCATGTGCAGGCTGTCACTGATAATGGTTTATGAATATTGATAAGAAAGCTATCTGTGATAAGGTCGCAAAGGTAAATCAACTGATAAAATATAGTGACGGACTTGCACCGCCTCACAGCTTTGAGATCAGGTATGGCGAAGAGAGCGTTAAAGCTTCAAAGCAGGCAGCTTACAGCGGCTTATTAGGCGTTGGTATTATGATAGTTAATTTTATGCTGTTTTTGTCGGCTTTCAGAAAATATGTCCTCGTTTTATCTGTTTTAGGTGCTGTTTCTGCGGTATTTAGTCTGATAAGTGCATTTAATATGGAGAAACAGGTCATAGCAAGCATTGACGGCGACAATATAACAGTAAGAGGAAAAACTTATAATTGCAGTGATATAACCGAATTTAAAAAATTTTCGATGTTCAACATCAGGCTGTTATCAGGCAGTAAGATGATATTGAATGTACATAAGGCGTGTGACGGCTGCAGCGATCTTATAAGATGGGCAAGGCTGTACAATATCCCTGTAAATGATGATTCTGACGATGATACAAAGAATATACAGAAGAAGCAGACCGTTATGGTGGTTACTGTCGTACTTGCCTGCATGGCATTGGCATTTCTGATTTTTTACCTCAAAAGAATGTGACGGCGGAAACGATCTGTAAGAGGTGAGCAGTATGTATATCCCTGATAAAGAACAGCAGGCGGAGAACAGAAAGCTTAGCATTGAGATGGATATGAAGGCAGAGAGAGTCGATCATATCATCGAAATGACCTCACCCGAACCGCCGAAACGCAGGTTTGAGATAGATATCCCTTCACAGAAGCGTGCGGCAAACAGAGCCTGTCTCAGTGCGGCAGCAGCTGATCTTCTGGCTGACTTAGGATTTTACATTACAAAAACAAGTATCACAGGCGAAAAGGAGATCGATGAAAAAATAGCAATCATTGCGGCAGTCATAGGAGTTGCCCTCATGGCGGTCACGGTGTTCCGCGAATTTCTTTCGGAAAATATAGCAAGGGTCATCGGTGAAGAGCTGAAGATCAGCGATAAGAGCTATTTTACCTGTGATATAGAGCGTATTTGCTGTAAAAACGACGATGTTAAGGTCATAAGCGGCGGTAAGCCTGTGCTAAGGCTAACAAAGGCACACGATGGCTGCGGCGAGCTTATGAAATGGGCGAGAGCCTATGAAATACCTATAGAAAACAATATCGGACTTCCGTCACTGAAAGTCCGTATCCTTGCATTGGCAGGTGTATTTGCTTTTCTGGCAGTATGCGCTGTGCTGATGATATTATTACTGATCAAAAGCTGAGAAAAGGAGCTAAACCAATGGAAATCGACAGAAGTAAAATATCCCCCATGATGCAGCAGTACTTCGAGGTCAAGGACAAGTACGAGGACTGTATACTGTTCTTCCGTCTCGGTGACTTCTATGAGATGTTTTTTGACGATGCGGTAACTGTCTCAAAGGCGCTTGAGCTTACCCTTACAGGAAGAGACTGCGGACTTGAGGAACGTGCTCCTATGTGCGGAGTGCCTTATCATGCGGCGGATATGTATATCAAGAAGCTTATCGACTTAGGCTTCAAGGTGGCTGTTTGCGAACAGCTCACAGACCCTGCCGAGACAAAGGGCATAGTAGTCCGTGATGTTATCCGCGTGGTAACTCCGGGTACGCTGACCGAGAGCAGTATGCTGGACGACGGCAGCAATAACTATATATGCAGTATCTATTACGATAAGGATACAGACTCCTGCGGCGTTGCTTCTGCCGATATCTCAACAGGAGATGCTTCGCTCAGCTTCTTTGAGGGCAAGGACCTTGAAGCAGGCGTTATCAATGAGCTTTCACGCTGTCAGCCTGCTGAGATAATCTTCCCCGAGAATTTCCTTTCGCTGAAAAATGCAGCGGATTTCGTAAAGGTTCGTCTTTCATGCGCAGTAACACTGAGAGATACTATCTGCTTTACTCCCTCAGCGCGCCGTGATATGGCAGCAGCCGTTTTCGGCGTAAGATCCGTGACTGAGCTGGGCATAAGCGAGGACGGTGCGGACTGTGCGGCAGTATGCGGACTTTTCGATTACATAAACGATACACAGAAGACCTCTGTTTCACGATTTACTGCTATCGACATACTCAGCGGTGACCAGTTCATGGGTCTTGACCTCAATGCAAGGCGAAACCTTGAACTTACAGAGACTCTCCGCAGCAAGGAGAAGAAAGGCTCACTGCTCTGGGTGCTTGACTCCACAAAGACCTCAATGGGACGCAGACTCCTTAAAAACTGGATAGAACAGCCGCTGAAAAGTCCTGCAAGGATAATCGAGCGCCTTGACGCTGTAGAGTCTCTCTACCGCAAGAGCGTTGTGCTTGCAGACCTTACAGACCTGCTTGACAGAGTCTATGACCTTGAACGTCTTATGACAAAGGTAATGTACAAGAGCGCTAATCCCCGTGACCTCAAATCTCTTTCGGCTACAGCTATGCAGCTTCCGCTCATTAAGCAGGAGCTTGAAAAGCTTTCTGACTCAAAGCTCCTTGCACGTTATAACGACGAGATATCCACACTTGACGAGCTTGTGAACCTTGTGGAAAATGCTATTATGGACGAGCCGCCGATATCCGTGAAGGACGGCGGTGTCATCAAGGAAGGCTTCAATAAGGAGCTTGATGAGCTTCGCCACATTATGAACAACGGCAGGAGCATAATCGACGAGATAGAACAGCGCGAAAAGGAAGCTACAGGCATCAAGAACCTGAAAATAGGCTTCAACAGAGTTTTCGGATACTATCTTGAGGTCACACGCTCATACTATGACCTTATCCCCGAAGGCTGGATACGCAAGCAGACTCTTGCCAATGCCGAGCGCTTTATAACAGAAGAGCTGAAAAATGCTGAGAATGCAATACTTGGCGCAAAGGACAAGGCTCTTGCTCTCGAAGCCGATATCTTCTCAGAGGTACGCGACTTCCTTGCAACTAAGCTTGAAGCCGTACAGAAGACAGCTTCTGCTGTTGCTGCTGTTGATGTGCTCTGTTCATTTGCAGACGTTGCACTGAGAAATCAGTACGTAAAGCCTGATATCGTCCTTGACGGCGCTATCGACATTAAGGCAGGCAGACACCCTGTTGTAGAGCTTATGCTCACTGACGAGATGTTCGTGCCAAATGACCTTTACATAGATACAAAGGCGGACCGTATGTCTATAATCACAGGACCTAATATGTCGGGTAAATCCACATATATGCGTCAGAACGCCCTTATAGTCCTTATGGCTCAGATAGGAAGCTTTGTACCTGCCGACTCCGCCAAGATATCGGTAGTTGACAAGATATTTACCCGTGTCGGTGCTTCCGATGACCTTACCGCAGGACAGTCCACATTCATGGTGGAAATGAGCGAGGTCTCTGACATACTCAAAAACGCCACAAAGGACAGCCTTGTTATCCTTGACGAGGTGGGAAGAGGTACTTCCACATTTGACGGTGTCAGCATTGCAAGAGCGGTTGCAGAGTTTATCTGCAATTCCAAAAAGCTTGGCTGCAAGACCCTTTTCGCCACACATTATCATGAGCTTATCGGACTTGAAAATGAGCTTGATGGCGTAAAGAACTACAGTATTGCCGTAAACAAGCACGGCGGCACTATACGTTTCCTGCGAAAGATAGTCCGCGGCGGTGTTGACGAGAGCTACGGCGTTGACGTTGCAAAGCTGGCAGGACTACCTGCAAAGGTGGTCAGCCGTGCAAGAGAGCTTCTTGAAGAAATGGAGAAGGCTCACGAAGCAGAGCGCCCTGTGGTCAAGAATGACGACTTCGGACAGATAAGTTTCGGCAGTCTCGGCAGAGAAGCGGCTCTGGAAATGCTGGAAAAGACCAATATAGACGAGCTTTCAGACGGAGAGTGCCGTGAGCTTCTCAGGGATATGCTGAAGGCTATACAGTAGTGAACGCCGTTCTCGGCGTTCTGCTTAATAATTATAAAAGGAGGCTAAAAAATGCCTGCATATTTTTCAATGACAATGGAATTCAGCCGTGCAGAGCTGGATTTCGACAATATGAAAGAGCTTACCGCTTACATCAAGCACGCCGGTCTTGAATTCAAAGGCGGACTGAATGGATACGAAAACGAGTCTATGGAAGATATCATGGACTGGAATCAGAAAAAGCTGGAAGATGACTTCGAGCTTGGATATGACGAGGATGTTTCCAACGACTATAAGCAGATGTACTTTGGCTATGAAGGATTTTCCGGGGTTCGCGGCATTATCATGAACGAAGAACCTATACGCGGAGAGTATATCTTTACTCTGCTGATACCTCAGGACGAGGTACACGTTGAGGGCGATACCTATAAGAAAGAGGCTGTGGAGAAGCTGAAAGCCATTGCTTCAAAGCTGTGGATACTGCCGAAAACACGCACAATGCAGACAGAGCTTGAGCTTGGCGAGGGAATTACTCCCGAAATGGACATAAGGGAAGGCGCTGAACCCTCTGCCTGTCCATTTGCTATCGTATCGGAAAAGCAGTTCGGACACATGGATACAGCTAATTATACTGCCGAGCATATCGAATACGGCGGAGTAATACTAACACCAAAACGGGTAAAGCTGGTCTGAACCGCGCTTCAAATCAGAAAGGAAGTAAACAATGCCCCCTATAAACGTCCTTAGCAAGGAAATATCAGAGCTTATCGCCGCAGGCGAGGTCATAGAGCGTCCCTCATCGGTCATAAAGGAGCTTGTGGAAAACTCCATAGACTCGGGCGCAACTCATATTACCGTTGAGATAAAAAACGGCGGAACTACATATATGCGCGTCACAGATGACGGCTGCGGAATGTCCTTTGACGACGTACCAAAGGCATTTCTTCGTCATGCCACAAGCAAGATAAGAGAAAAGGAAGACCTTGACAATATCCTTACTCTCGGCTTCCGCGGTGAAGCTCTTGCTTCTGTTGCGGCAGTTGCCCGTGTTGAGATAATGACCAAGCAGAAAGAGGAGCTTTACGGCGCTCTCTATACTATTGAGGGAAGTGTTGAAAAATCTCATGAGCAGAGCGGCTGTCCCGACGGCACTACTGTTATTATCCGCGACCTTTTCTACAATGTGCCTGCAAGACGCAAGTTTATGAAAAAGGATGTTACCGAGGCGAATGCGGTAAGCAACATACTCCAGAAGATAACTATGTCACACCCCGACATAGCTTTTCGCTTTATACGCGATAACCGTACAGAGTTCAATTCCAGCGGCGACGGTGAGCTTTTTTCTGCGGTCTATGCAGTTTACGGACGCGATTTCGCCCGTGACCTCATACCTGTTGACTATGAGTATGAGGGAGTCCACGTAGGCGGATACGTTATCAAGCCGCTGTACTCAAAGAACAACCGTGCTTTCCAGAATTTCTTCGTAAATGGCAGATATGTCCGTTCACGGCTTTGCTCTGCGGCACTGGAAAATGCCTATACGAACATGATAATGACAGGAAAATTCCCTGCCTGTGTGCTTCTCATAGACCTGCCGCCCCACAATATGGACGTAAATATCCATCCGACAAAGGCAGAGGTGAGGTTTACCAATGAAAAGTCCGTGTCCGATGCGGTTTACTTCGCTGTGAAGAATGCTATGATGAAGGACGGGCTCATCTACGAATTTGAGCTTAAACCTCACGCTGACTGGACAAAAGCCGCTCCCGAGCAGGAAGAAATGAAACAGCAGGAATTCTTGTTCACACCTGTTGACAAGATAGAGGAGACAGAGCAGAAGCTTGCGGAAGCTACTGCGCCTGTGAATACGCCGCCTCAGCCTGTCCGCAGAGAATATGCGGAAGAACCGTATACTGCGGATATCAAGCCGAGTACAGCCTATGACGAGCATAAGCAGTTTACAGCGCCCGTGTACGAAAAGCCTGTGCAGTCTGCACCTGTTTATGAAGAGCCGACGCCTGCTCCGACTGTTTCCGAGAGCAAACCTGAGCCTGTGCCTGTGAAAGAGCCTGAGCCGCCTGCTCCCGTAGAGGGATTCAGCTATATCACTCAGCAGGCATTCACAGCAGTACAGCCTGCCCCTGCACAGCCTGCGGCTGAGGAAAAGGAAGAGTCGGTATGGACGGAAAAGCCGAAGATACGTGTTATCGGTGAAGCCTTCGGACTCTATGTCATTGCGGAGCTTGGCGATGATACCATGATAATGATAGACAAGCACGCCGCTCATGAGCGTATAATCTTTGAGCGCTTAAAGAGCAGGAACTGCCGCCAGTACAGCCAACAGCTCCTTACAGGAGTAAGAGTGCTCCTCACAGGTGATGAATTCAGCGCACTTGAAACAAATCAGGAGCTTCTTGCGGATTTAGGCTTTACATTTGATTTTTCCGAGAAGCCATGCGCAGTTGCAACGGCTGTTCCTACATTTATAATGGAGCTTGACATGGAGGACATAATCTCAGAGATAGCCAACAACCTGCGTATGTACAGCCATGACCCGCAGTCACATATGCTGGACGATATGCTCCACACAGTTGCCTGCAAATCGGCAATAAAGGGCAATGACAAGAACAGTATCGAGGAGCTTCAGTCGCTTGCGGAGCAGGTCTACTTCGATGAGAGGATACGCCATTGTCCCCATGGCAGACCTGTCATATTTACTATGACAAAGAGCAATATCTCACATCAGTTCAAGAGAACGTAAGGAAAAACTATGAAACGAGCAGTAAAAGCATTCATCGCAGTATATTTCGCAGTATTTATGTGTTTTTTCGGCTGTATGACAGCCTTTGCGTGGGATCACGATGAAACATGGCAGCGGATCGGATTTGAAAATGCTCCCGAGGGTACGGAATTCGTGGACCTGCTTGTAAAAGCCAAAGGCGATGATAAATACGCAGTTGATTTCAACGAGGAGAACGGAAAGCTCCTCGGACTTGATAAGGACTGCGAGCTTGCAGAATACGATAAGGACGGCTATACGAGCTTTTTGCTCCGCCATGGCTGCGTGAAATTTGACTCCGTTCATAGCGGCGAAGCACATTACACATATAACACAAAGAATTACAAGATTTTCAATGAGCTTAACAGAGTGAAGCTTGCCTACTGCGACAGCAAGGGCAATATCCTTATGGTCACAAATACAGCAGATGTAGGATATGCATTTTTCAAAACACCTGTTATGTACATTTTCAAGGCAGACGGCGAGAGCCTTGCCTTTAGTTTTGGAGGAGCCACCTATAGCAAGCTGCGCAGTATAATAGCTGTAGTTGCCATTGCTGTACTAATAGTGGCAGTTGTTCTGCTTTTCCGCTTCTTTGAAAGAAAATTGGGAAAACGAAGTGCAGAAAAAAGCATACAGTCGGGAGAAACTGATAATGAGTGAAAAGAAAGATAAGCCCTTCGTGCTTGCAGTTGTCGGACCTACGGCTTCGGGCAAGACATGGCTGGGCGTTGAGCTTGCGAAAATATACGGCGGAGAAGTTATCTCCGCCGATTCCATGCAGATATACAAGGGAATGGATATAGCCTCTGCAAAGCCGACTGACGAGGAAAAACAGGGAATACCTCACCATCTCATGGACTTTCTCGACAGAGATGTGAGCTTCAGCGCCGCTGATTATGTAAAGCTTGCGAATGAAAAGATACAGGAGGTGCTTTCGCGAGGCAGACTGCCTATAATCGTAGGCGGTACGGGGCTTTATGTGGACTCTCTCCTTGAAAATGTCAGATTTTCGGAGGGAGGGAGCGATGAAGCCTACCGTGAGAAGCTTTATGCCTTTGCGAAGGAATATGGAAATGAGGCGCTCCACGCAAGACTGGCTGATATGGACAGTGAAGCCGCCGAGGGCATACATCCCAATAATCTTGTGAGAGTTATCCGTGCGCTGGAGGTCTGTCACGTTACAGGACGAAAATTCAGCGAACTCAAACGCGAGAGCAAAATGGTGGAAAGTCCGTATAATTCCCTGATTATCGGACTTAATTATGAAAACAGACAGACTCTTTATGACCGCATAGACCTGCGTGTTGACGAGATGGTGAAAAACGGTCTTATCGAAGAGGCTCGTTCACTGTGGCAGGAGAGCGGTATGCGTACTGCGGCTAATGCCATAGGCTATAAGGAGCTTATCCCTTACTTTGAGGGAGAGGCTTCGCTTGAGGAATGTATCGCTGATATAAAGCAGGAAACGCGGCATTATGCCAAGCGTCAGCTGACATGGTTCAGAAGAAATCAGCGCATAGAGTGGATAATGATAGATACATTTAATAAAAAAATTGAAATATTAGAAAATTGCAAAAAAACTATAGCCAAACACTTTGAAGTGTGATATAATGTAATGTGTGTATTTCTACGCGAACTATTTGAAAAAATATTTTACGCGTAAAGCTGTACAAACAAACAAATAAATCAGATAGGAGAATGTGTATGAACAAAACAATCAATCTGCAGGACGTTTTTCTTAATCAGTGCAGAAAAGACAAGATCATGGTAACTATTATCCTTACAAACGGATTTCAGTTCAAGGGTATGGTAAGAGGCTTTGACAGCTATGTTGCTATTTTTGACTGCGACGGCAAGCAGCAGCTCGTATACAAGCACGCTATATCAACGATCATTCCGGCAAGAGCAGTTTCAATTCTTGATGCATCGGAAAAGAACGATTAAGGGTGATCTGAATGCGGTTTACCAGATCGGAAGGCAGCTTTATGGTCAAGCTTCTGAGGAATATTGTCCTTGTGCTGCTTCTGATAATCTTTATCAGCATAGTCTATAACTTCCGCAACAAAGAGAGCAATACTGTTTCTGCCCTGACAGCTTCCGCGGTATCCTCAAAGGAATACAAGGGAGTTTTTATCAGGGACGAGGAGATAATCCTCTATGACGGCGGAGGGGCTCTCAGCTATAATGTGTCTGACGGCGGAAAGGTCGGCAACGGCACGATCATCGCAGAGGCTTACCCCTCAGATGAACAGCTGAGCATAAAGCATGAAAAGGCTAAGCTTGAAAAAGAACTCGATGTCCTTCAAAAGATACAGAACCCCGGTACTCTCGAATCGGCACAGCCTGCAAATCTGTCAGACAGTATCGACGAGAATTACCGCAGGCTCATCTATTGCAGGGATAAGGGTGATTATGATACTCTCAGCGAAGTAAGTGAAGAGCTGCTCGTCAAGCTCAGTACCTATCAGATAATTACAAATGAGGTTCAGAGCTTCAGTCAGAAGATATCGGATATAAAGTCTGAGATCGCAAAGCTTGACGCAAAGGCGGTAGCTCCGCGGGAAGTGATACCTGCAAAGAGATCGGCTTACTTTGCAAGCTATATCGACGGCTATGAGGACAAGCTGACATCAAAGAACCTCGACAGTCTTACAGTCTCTATGCTCAATGAGGTGACTGACAGAAAATCCACAGCACCTAATGTTGTGGGCAAGCTTATCGACGGCTATGGCTGGTATCTTGCGATCGTTGCCGATAATTCAAAGAAAGAGTATGCTATCGGCGATAACGTAAAGCTGAGATTTGATTCATCTGCTGAGTCATATCCTGCACAGATAACGGATATCCGCGATGAGAGCAGTAATAAGAGCATTATCATCATATCCTGCGATAAATTCAATTACGAGCTTGTACAGCACAGAGCTGAGATCGTAGAGCTTATCATGGGAGAAGAAACAGGTCTTAAAGTCCCTCGTGATGCTATCCGTTTTGTTGATGTTACTGAAACAGTTACAGATGAAAATGGGAACGAGTCGGAAAAGACTCTGACAAGAAAGGGCGTTTACATCCGAAAGGGTGAGCAGATACTCTTTAAGAAAATAAAGGTCATATATGAGGGAAGCGATTATGTTCTCTCAGAACAGCTGAATGATGACGAGTATCTCGCACTTTACGATGATATACTGCTTGAGGAGGTCGAGAAGAATGAAAAATGACGATCTCGCTTATATCGACGAGAATTTGCGCATAATAAAAGAGAGGTGCGCCGAGGCAAAGGCTAAATACCGTGACCACGACGACGAAATCCGCATAATGGCAGTCACAAAGACTGTTGCTCCTGAGGCTATAAACCATGCAATAGAGCTTGGCATTGACCTTCTGGGCGAAAACAGAGTGCAGGAGTATCTCTCGAAGGCTGACTTTTACGATAAGTCGGCAGAGGTGCAGTTTATCGGTCATTTACAGACAAATAAAGTAAAATATATCATAAATTCAGTGAGCATGATACAGTCCGTAGACAGTCTGAAGCTCGGACAGGAGATAAGCCGCCTTGCCGTAAAGAACGGAAAGGTAATGGATATCCTCTGTGAGGTCAATATCGGCGGAGAAGACTCTAAAAGCGGTGTTGCCCCGTCTGAGTTGAGCGAGCTTATGAGCGGACTGAAAGAGCTTGAAGGTGTAAGGATAAGGGGGCTTATGACTATCCCACCGCCAAGCGGCAGTGATATCTTTCTCGGACGCATGAAGGAGCTCTACGACAGTGTAAAGGCTCAGTTCCCCGAAATAGATACGCTTTCAATGGGCATGACCCACGATTACGCCGAAGCCATCAAATACGGCTCAACTCTCGTGCGCATAGGTACGGGAATGTTCGGCGCAAGAGATTATTCAAAGTAACTTCCAGCGGAAGGCTGAATATCAACACGGGATGCTCCGCATTGATCCTGTGAAGAGAGATAAAAAATAACAAAAAATGCGGAGAAGGAGTATTAAGATGAAACTTTTTGACGGTATTAAAGATTTTTTCTTTGCTGCAGATGATGATGATTTTGAAGCTGATGTACCCGTACGTCATGAGCGTGAGCGCGGTGGTTTCCAGCCCTCCGATCAGGACGATGCTCCTGTAAATGAAGGAAGTGCTCCAGGTACAGGCAGAAGAAACAAGGTAGTCAATATCCAGACTACTGCACAGCTTCAGGTAGTTCTCGTAAAGCCATCTGCATTCACAGACGCTAAGCAGATCGCAGATCACCTTATTGCCAAGAAGACAGTCGTTCTTAATCTTGAGACAGCTTCTCCCGAAAATAAGAGAAGGATCATTGATTTCCTCGTAGGTGTAGCTTACGCAAACGGCGGAAGCCTCAAGCCTGTTGCAAATCTGACATATATCATTACTCCATATAATGTTGGCTTTATCGGCGAAGACCTCGTTGGTGAGCTGGAGAATAACGGCGTATTCATCTGATGAACGATCAGTCGGATAAGCTGTTTGCGGCAAGGCTGGGGGATATGGTCTCGCTCTGTGAAAGAGACGGGACAGCTCAGTTCTCATCATTTCTCGACGAGCGCCAGTGCGCGGCGGCTGAGATGTGGTGCAGGAAAAACACTGGTGGGCTAAGATATATGCTATGGGGCGGATATGAGAGTGCCAAGAGAAAAATGCTGGCGGTATACCCCGATTATTATGAGGAGTATATCAGAGATGAATTTCCAATGAAATGCCTAACTTTCAGCTATCGTAAGGAAGACAAGCTCAACCACAGAGACTTCCTCGGCTCTTTTATGGCTCAGCAGCTAAAGCGTGAAGCCATTGGCGATATCGCCGCAGAGGAGGGAACTGCACAGACCTTTGTCACTGAGGTGGCGGCAAAGCTTATCATGTCTGCGGTCTCAAAAATAGGCAGGGTCGGAGTTAAAATAGCCGATGACAAGCCTTTTGAGCTGGAAGATGCTCAGAAATTTCAGGATATGAGCGGAACTGTTGCTTCACTGCGTCTTGACTGCGTGGTGGGTACAGCGGCTAAGGTGAGCCGCGAAAAGGCTGCCGCAATGATCCGTTCGGATAAGGTGGAGGTAAACCACTTTCCTGTTTCTTCGGTCTCGCACGAAGTCAAAGAAGGGGATATCCTTTCTGTGAGAGGCTGTGGAAGGTACATTCTTTCGGGTATTAACGGCTCGACCAAAAAGGGCCGCATACACATAAATCTGAGAAAATATATTTAGAGGTGAATTGAAATGATAACTTCAAAGGACGTTAGAAATAAGAGATTTGAAAAAGCTGCATTTGGCTATAAGCAGGAGGAAATCGACGAATTCCTTACTCAGCTCGAGGCTGAGCTTGATGAAATGGAGCGCGAGCGCGCAGAGGCTAACAGCAAGATACAGGTACTTGCCGACAAGGTAAGAGAATATATGAGAGATGAGGATGCTCTCAAGGACGCACTTCTCGGTGCTCAGAAACAGGGACATCAGGTCCTCAACGATGCTAATGAAAAGGCTGAGCAGATCCTTGCAGAGGCTAAGGAAAAGGCTGCTGCACTCGAGGACGAGGCTGTTCGTCAGCACGCAGAGGCTATGGAGAAGAACCGCGCTGAGATCGCTAAGGAGAAGGAAGCTCTCATCGAGGCTCAGCAGCAGGTAGCTGACTTCAAAAAGAGCCTTTTCGATATGTATAAGAGCCACCTTGAGCTTATCTCATCTATGCCTGAGACATTCGATGATAATGCAGAGGATGCAGAAGAGCCTCAGACAGCTGAGGAAATAGCTGCTGCTGTTGCTGCTGAAGCAGAGGAATAATAACAAATAAATAAGTTTGAAAGGAGGATCTCTCAGAGCTTTTAAATGAGAGATCAGATAGTATGGCACAGGATTATAACAGTACCCTTAATTTACCGCAGACAGAATTCCCTATGCGCGGAAATCTGCCTAAGAGAGAACCCGATACTCTCCAGAAATGGGAAGATGAAAGACTCTATTACAAGATGATAGAGAAGAACAAGGGCAAGCCCTCGTATATTCTTCACGACGGACCTCCCTACGCTAACGGCGAGATACATCTCGGTCACGCCCTTAACAAGTCTCTCAAGGATTTCATCGTTAAGTATAAGAATATGAACGGATTCTGTGCACCATATGTTCCCGGCTGGGACACTCACGGTCTTCCTATCGAGCTTAAAGCTATGAAGGCTATCGGTGTTGAGAATGGAGCTATCCCTGCTGTAGACCTGAGAAAGCACTGCCGTGAATACGCTATGACACAGGTCGCAAATCAGATGAAGGGTTTCAAGAGACTTGGTTCATTTGGCGATTACGACTATCCTTACCTTACACTTCGCCCTGAATATGAGGCAAAGCAGGTAGAGGTATTCGGTTCTATGGTAAAGAAAGGCTATATGTACAAGGGATTAAAGCCAGTTTACTGGTGCCCTGACTGTAATACAGCTCTTGCTGAGGCTGAGATCGAGTATTCAAATGACCCATGCTATTCTATCTATGTTAAGTTCAATGTGACAGATGACAAGGGCATCTTCACAGGTCTCGGACTTGACCTTTCAAAGATATATTTCGTTATCTGGACAACTACTACATGGACTATCCCGGGCAACCTTGCTATATGCCTCGGTCCTGAGTATAATTATACACTTGTTCACGTAGGCGATGAGTACTACGTAATGGCTGAAGAGCTTGTAAAGACTACTATGGAGACTGCAGGTATCACTGAGTATACCACAGACCATATCTTCACAGGCGCTGAGCTTGAGGGAATGAAGACAAAGCATCCTCTCTATGACCGTCCGTCACCGATAATCGTAGGCGACCACGTAACTCTTGAAAGCGGTACAGGCTGCGTACATACAGCTCCGGGCTACGGTGTTGAGGACTTTGAGGTCTGCAAGAAGTATGACGATATCGGCATCATCGTATGCGTTGACTCAAAGGGTAAGCAGACTGCTGAAGCAGGCGAGTTTGAGGGTATGGACACAGATCAGGCTAACAAGGCTATCGCTGCAAAGCTCACTGAAGTAGGCGCTATGCTGGCTACTCAGAAGATCGTCCATCAGTATCCGCACTGCTGGAGATGTAACAGCCCGATCATTTACAGAGCTACAGAGCAGTGGTTCTGTTCAGTAAACGGCTTCAAGGACGAAGCTATCAAGGCTATCGAGTTTGTACAGTGGATCCCTGAGTGGGGCGAGGACAGAATAAAGGGCATGGTGCGCGACAGAAGTGACTGGTGTATCTCGCGTCAGAGAACATGGGGCGTTCCGATACCTGTTGTTTACTGTAAGGAATGCGGCAAGCCTATCTGCAATGACGAAACTATCTCTGCTATCGCTGAGCTTTTCCGCAAGGAAGGAAGCGACGCATGGTGGATAAAGGATACATCTGAATTTATCCCTGCAAGCGTAAAGTGTGAGTGCGGCTGCGGAGAATTCACCAAGGAATACGATATCATGGACGTTTGGTTCGACAGTGGTGTTTCTCATACATCTGTTATGGAAGGAAGCGACTTCCCAAGCCTTACATGGCCTGCTGATCTCTATCTCGAAGGCGCTGACCAGTACAGAGGCTGGTTCCAGTCATCACTTCTTACGTCTGTAGTATACAAGGGACAGTCACCTTACAAGGCTGTTTGCACTCACGGCTGGGTCGTTGACGGCGAAGGCAAGGCAATGCACAAGTCACTTGGAAACGGTATCGACCCAAGCGAGATCACAGACCAGTATGGTGCAGATATCCTCCGTCTGTGGGCAGCTTCTTCGGATTATCACAGCGATATCCGTATCTCAAAGCCGATACTCAGCCAGCTTTCAGACGCTTATAAGAAGATAAGAAATACTGCTCGTTTCATTCTGGGCAACCTCGGAAACGGTGCAGGCTTTGATCCCGATAAGGACAGTGTAAGTGACGATCAGCTCACAGAGCTTGATAAATGGGCACTTATGAAGCTTGACAACCTTATCGACGCAATGAAGAAGGGCTATGACGATTTCGATTTCCATATCGCATTCCACGCTCTCCATAACTTCTGCGTAATAGATATGTCAAACTTCTATCTTGACATCATCAAGGACAGACTTTACTGTGAGAAGGAAGATTCCGTTCTCAGAAGAGCAGCTCAGACCGCTATGTATCGCATAATCAGCGCTATCACAAGACTGGCTGCACCTATCATTTCATTCACAGCCGAAGAGATATGGCAGTTCATGCCTCACTCTTCTGCCGACGACAAGGAAAGCGTATTCCTCAACCAGATGCCTGAAAAGAGCGGCATCGAGATAACAGCAGACTTCAAGGATAAGTGGGATTTCATCTACAATACCCGTCTTGCTGTAAACAAGGTTCTTGAGGACGCACGTAACGCAAAGACTATCGGTAAGTCTCTTGAGGCAAAGATAATCATCAAGAGCAGCGATGCTGACTATGACAGGTACGCTTCAATGGCTGACCATCTCAAGGATATCCTCATCGTTTCAGGCGTTGAGGTAGAAAAGAGCGGCGCAGAGACTTCATTTGAAGTAGCTAAGGCAGATGGCGAAAAGTGTGAGCGCTGTTGGTGCTTCAGCAAGTATGTCGGCACAAATCACAACCACCCCACACTCTGTGAGAGATGTGCGGCGGCTGTAGAAGCTTAACTAATTTGTACTATATTGCCTGTCGGCTCGAAAAAGTCGGCAGGCAGTCTTATTGAAAGGATAAAACGACGTGGCTATACTTCTTGCAGTGCTGGTGGCAGTCCTTATCGGAGCTGACCAGCTGGTGAAATACTGGGCTGTGCAGGAGCTTAAACCTGTTGGCACAAAAGACTTTATACACTTTGGCGACTTTAAGATATTAGACCTTACCTATCTTGAAAATGACGGAGCGATATTCGGAAGTATGTCGGGACAGAGATGGTTTCTCATCGGGTTTACGAGCCTTGTGGTCATTGCAGGAATAGTGTTCCTTTTTAAGATATATCGCCGTTCAAAGTTCCTTGATATAGCACTTGCCATGTTCATTGCAGGCGGTATCGGAAATCTTATCGACCGTTTCCGCTTTGCGTATGTCGTGGATATGTTTGAGGTAAAGCTCTTCCACTTTGCTATCTTCAATGTTGCGGATATATGCGTTACAGTGGCATTTGTCATGCTTATCATCTACGGTATATTCATCGACCCGAAGATAGAAAAGGCAAAAAAGGCGGAGTCGGAAAAGGCGGCTGAAAATGAGTGAGAAGGTAGTCCTTACAGCTTCGGCAGAGGACAGCGGAAGCCGTATCGATAAGTATATTTCGGACAATATTGCTGAGCTTACGCGGTCTGCCGTACAGGGACTCATCGAAAAGGGAATGGTCACATCGGGCGGCAAAGCTGTGAGCAAAAACATGAAGCTCAAAGGCGGTGAGGAGATAATCGTTGATATTCCCGAGCCTGAGCCGATGGACGCTGTGGCTGAGGATATCCCCCTTGATATCGTCTATGAGGACAATGACCTGCTTGTGGTGAACAAGCCAAAGGGCATGGTGGTGCACCCTGCCCACGGCAACTACAGCGGCACTCTCGTCAACGCTCTTCTTCATCACTGCGGAGACAGCCTTTCCGGCATAAACGGCGTGATACGCCCCGGAATTGTCCACCGTATCGACAAGAATACCAGCGGACTCCTTATCGTTGCGAAAAATGATGCTTCACATCTGAAGCTTGCAGAGCAGATAAAGGAGCACAGCTTTACCCGTGAATACGAGGCGGTTGCCTGTGGATACTTCAAGGACACCGAGGGTACTGTTGACGCTCCTATCGGACGGCATAAGACCGACCGCAAGAAGATGTGCGTAACTACAGAAAATTCGCGTAATGCCGTTACTCATTACAGTGTGATAAAGCAGTACGGCGGCTATGCTCATGTAAGACTCAGGCTCGAAACAGGAAGGACTCATCAGATAAGAGTTCATCTCAGCTATATCGGGCACCCTGTTCTTGGGGACGATGTCTACGGAAAGCCTTACAAAGGACTTGAGGGACAGTGTCTCCATGCACGAAAAATAGGATTTATACACCCGACAACAGGGGAGTATATGGAGTTTCAGAGCGACCTGCCCGACTACTTTACGGCAGTTCTGAGGAAGCTTGAAAAAATGTAGGAGTGATACCTTTGTTTGAAGATATATCAAAAGTCGTACTGCTCAGCGATATGGACGGCACTCTGCTCGACTCGCACAAGAACATTACAGACACCGACCGCCGCGCTATTGAGCATTTCACCGAGCTTGGCGGACGCTTTACAGTGGCTACGGGACGTACTATTCAGTCCTTTGATCAGTTCCGCAGTACGCTGGGACTAAAATACCCCATTATAATGTATAACGGAGCGGCTATCCATGATTATATCAGCGGAGAGACCCTCTATACCCATCCTCTCACAACGGCGGCTAAGGAGTATACAAGAGAGCTTCTTGAACTTATGCCGCAGACAGGCGGAGAGGTGCTGAAAGCCGAGGGCACGTACGTTTTCAGCAATACGGATTATCAGAAGCTTCACACGAAGCTCTGCAATATCGTGCCGAATTATGCTGAGCTTGATGAGATATCCGACGGCGGCTGGCTGAAGGTGCTTTTCTCGCTTGCCCCTGAGGACGTTGATTATATGCAGATACTTGTGGGCAAACAGGGATATAAGGACGTTGATTTCGTAAAGTCATCGGATATTTTCCTTGAAATGCTCCCCAGCGGAGTGAGCAAAGGCTCGGCACTGGCAGAATACAGAAAGCTCAGAGGAATGGAGGGCTGTACCTTCGTTTCTATCGGTGATTTCGACAACGATATAGAGATGATAGTCGAAGCCGATGTGGGAGCTTGCCCTGCAAATGCGCAGGACAGCGTAAAGGAGAAGGCAGACCTTATTTTGACGCGCACCAATGACGAAGGCGCGGTAGCTGAGCTTATCAACTACATAATCGAAAGGTGCAGCAAATAGAACAATGAAGAAAAAGGCGGCAATAATCACATATATAATAATGTTACTGTGTATGGCAGGACTTCTTGCCTTACTGGTATACGGCACGCTTTACGGCAGAAGCTCTTCCTCAACGGCAGACTTCACACTGAGCGATGCGGCAACTCTTGGACTGGCACTGTGGGCAATACCTATGTGGATAGGCTCACTTCTGCTTATGAAAGCACTGAGACTCAGAGGTACGCTCCATGAAAAACAGAACAAGATGCTCATTGCGTTTCCTGCCATAGCGTGTACAGGATTTCTCATATTTTACATCATCGTACTTATCATGATGTTCTTTGGTTGAGGATAAAGCGCAAGAAAAGTCTTGCAATAAGGCGTTTTTTGCTGTATAATAATAATAGTTATTTTTGCAGGGGCGGGCGGCTGTCTGAATAATTTATATTATTGATGTTGCTTGAATTGAACATGGACATATTTATGAGCCAATGAAAAGTAAGTTCGATAAAGTGATATTAGGGGGCGACCGAGTCACCCGCCCACTGCTGTCAAGTAAATCACGGCAGATGCCGTTAAATAAAATCATGGAGGTCAATATGGACGCAAATATCAAAAAAGAATTGCAGAAAACAGCCTGCAAGGTTAGAATGGGCGTTATAGAAGGCACTTATAACGCTAAATCAGGTCACCCAGGCGGTTCGCTCTCAATAAGCGATACCCTGACTTACCTCTACTTCAACAAGATGAACAACGACCCGAAGAATCCTGACGCTCCTGACAGAGACCGTCTTGTACTCTCAAAGGGTCATACAGCTCCTGCTCTCTATTCTGTACTTGCACAGAAGGGATATTTCTCAGTTGACGAGCTTAAATCACTCCGTCACATCGGTGCTCTCCTTCAGGGTCACCCATGTATCCATATTCCCGGTGTTGATATGTCAAGCGGTTCACTTGGACAGGGAATATCTGCTGCCTGCGGTATGGCACTTGCAGGAAAGATAGACGGCAAGTCATACAAGGTATACACTATCCTCGGCGACGGTGAGATCGAAGAGGGTCAGGTATGGGAGGCTGCAATGTTTGCGGCTCACAAGAACCTTACAAATCTCGTTGCTATCGTTGATAACAACGGTCTCCAGATAGACGGTCCTATCACTGAGGTATGCTCACCTGAGCCTATCACAGATAAGTTTGCTGCTTTCGGCTGGCACGTTATCACAATGGACGCTCACGATTTTGATGATATCGACAGAGCTTTCACAGAAGCTGAGTCTGTAAAGGACAAGCCTGTTGCTATTATCCAGAAGTCTGTAAAGGGCAAGGGCGTTTCATTTATGGAAAATCAGGTAGGCTGGCACGGTACAGCTCCAAACAAGGAACAGTACGATCAGGCTATGTCAGAGCTTAATGCGCAGTTAAAGGAATTGGAGGACTAATTATCATGGCAGATGTAATCAAAAAGGCTACCAGAGAAAGCTACGGCGAGGCTCTCAAGGAGTACGCCGAGGAATATAAGGACTTAGTAGTTCTCGATGCAGACCTTGCTGCTGCAACAAAGACAGGTATCTTCAAGAAGGCTTATCCCGATCGTTTCTTTGACTGCGGTATCGCAGAGGCTAACATGATGGGCGTTGCTGCAGGTCTTGCAGCCTGTGGAAAGATCCCTTTTGCAAGCACATTCGCAATGTTCGCAGCAGGCAGAGCATTTGAAATAGTAAGAAACTCTATCGGTTATCCACACCTCAACGTTAAGATCGGTGCTACACACGCAGGTATCTCAGTTGGTGAGGACGGCGCTACACATCAGTGCAACGAGGATATCGCTCTTATGAGAACTATCCCCGGCATGACTATCATCAATCCTTGTGATGATGTTGAGGCTAAGGCTGCTGTAAAGGCTGCTCTTGACTTCAATGGCCCTGTATATATGCGTTTCGGCAGACTTGCTGTGCCTGTAATCAATGACGCTGCAAGCTACAAGTTCGAGCTTGGCAAGGGTGTTGTTATGAAGGATGGTAAGGACGTAACTATCGTTGCTACAGGTCTTATGGTAAATGAGGCTGTAGAGGCTGCAAAGACACTTGAGGCTGAGGGTATTTCTGCAAGAGTTGTAAATATCCACACTATCAAGCCGCTTGATAAGGAGCTTATCTGCAAGTGCGCTAAGGAGACAGGTATCATCGTTACTGCTGAAGAGCACAGCATCATCGGCGGACTTGGTTCTGCTGTAGCAGAAGCTGTTACAGATTGCTGTCCTGTTCCTGTAGTTAAGATAGGTGTAAATGACGAGTTTGGTCACTCAGGTCCTGCAGTAGAGCTTCTCAAGGAGTTTGGTCTCTCAGCTGAGAACATCGTTAAGACAGTAAAGGCTGCTCTTAAAAAGTAAGGCTGAAACTAAATAAATGTATTAAAGAGGCAGAGAATATCTGCCTCTTTTTTGCTTTTTGGTACAAAAATAACATTTTGTATTGACAATATCAATGTTTTAGTGTATTATATATACATTAATATGTGAAAATTATTTTCTTTAAGGGGGAAATATTATGAAAAAAGACTCACTTGCCGGTGCAATACTCTGCGGATTAATACTCATTTTGCTAATACCCGGAGCGCTTATTTTCATGTTGCTCAATGCAATGACAGTCCCTGACGGCGGAAAACTTACGGACTGCGTCGTTTCTGACTTCATAAAAGTGGGAAGCACTATGGAGGTCAATGTTGACTATGTCAATGAGCAGGGAAAGACCATAAATGCGAGGATCTCAAACGGTATAGGCGGAAAATCGACATTTGTGGGCGAGCATTATGACTGTTATGTATATGAAAACAATCCCTTTGAGGTATACAGAGAACCTGACAAGCTTGCAGGATATCTTATGTTTGCAGGTGCGGCGCTCTCGGCTATTATAGGTGTTATTGTTGTTATAAAGCTTATGATGAAACGCGGTGTGCAGGGGTATCTCATCAAAAACGGTACAGAAACTCAGTGTATTATCACAAATGTAGGCATAAAAGGCGGCGCAAAAGACGGCTTTACACAGTGTGTGTGCGATTATAAGTTCACTGACAGCAGCGGACAGACGCACACAGGAAAGCATACATTTCTGCCGAATAAGCGCGTAAGCATTGGAAATTACTTTCCTGTAGTCTATGCAATGAAAAACGGAAAAATGCTTTCTGATATAATCGAATGAGAAAAGGCGGCTTTATGCCGCCTTTTTTGTGCCTGTAAGGTGTAAAAATGCAGTTCACTCCGTAATAAATAGCTTTCACTCTTTAATTGTTGTGAAAAAACTGCCTTTGAGTATAATAATAACTGTAAGATAAAACTGACAAAAACAGATACAAAAGAAAGATAATGAAAGGATAAATAAATGAAGAAGTATTTGATAGAAGCTTCGGCTTTTGCTCTGGCGTTGGCAGTAGTTGGCGCGGAAGGAGCATCTGCCGCAGTTGATCCTAACTCATCAAAAGCAATTGTTCTTACATCAGGTGAGATGAAAGAGCAGGAAATAAGCGGAAATATTATCTCACCGATGCAGGAACAGCTTTAAAACAAATTAAATACGGTACGACGTAATATAAATCAAAAAAACGTAAAAATGAAAGGAAAAAATGAAAAATGAAAAACAATATTATCGGAGCGGCACTTGCTCTTGCACTTTTAGCACCAATAACAGTCAATACAAATAACACTTCACTTTGCACAGCTATTACAGCAGAAGCTGCAAATGTACCGCAGGCAAATCTGCACGCTGCCGACAAAGGACTCGTTGACTCCGGATTTGGAAATCTGGTTGGAATTGCTCAGTATAAATGGACATATATGGGCAACGGCAAGGTATTTCAGGCTGACAATAAAATCTATCACGGAAATAGCGTAAAGGTTTTCTACACAAAACTTCCTAATATTAAGCCAATTATTTTCAATAATCAATTAGTTAAGAATATATATGTTTGGAATTGTCAAGAAATGTGCAGTCGGAGAATACCCAAAATCTTGGATAGGCAGGAGTCAGGCAGCGTGGTGAGCCAGCCCAGTTGAAGTCCTTA
>SFFP01000137.1 GCA_004556875.1 Ruminococcus flavefaciens | reverse complement strand
ATATGCCGCTGGACATTAAGTACGTCGCAGAGGATGCGTTTCCGGAATATATTGATATCGAGCTTTACGGCGGAGAAGACTTCTCGGCGGAAATACGCAAGATAGATGCTGAGATATCAGTCATAAGAAACAACATGAGACTTCCGGAAGAAAACGAACTCTCGCAGCTTGAAAACAAGATAACTCAACTGAGGAACGAGAAGGCTTCACTCGGTTTCTTTAAGGGCAAGCAAAAGAAGGCTCTCGAAGAGCAGGCTGTTGAGCTTGGCAGACAGGCAGATGCGCTCAGACAGTGTATTGATAATAAAAAGCCGCGTATTGAAGCAGAATGTAACGAAAAGATACGCATTCTCTCATCTGATGCAGAACAGCTTAAAAAGCAGCAGGCGGAACAAAAAAGAAATGTTGAGCGTGTTGTCGGAATGCTGAGAAAAATGAACAAACATTTCACCATTATCTATAATGGAATGGAATTATATAACGATTAGAGGAATACTTTATGTCACAAGGAATTTTTATAAAATTAATCGCTCATATCATCACTGACAATGAAAAAGCTGTTGAAGCATCATCCCGTCTGTATGCGGAGCTTGATCCGTTTATCAAGTCCGTATATGGAGAGAACGCTGACGAGAGCTCATGGAAATTATTTTCACGCAGGGCTGGATCCGACTATGATGAAATTACAGCAGTTTTTTCTGATGTTGTCAGCGGACAGCCCGAGAAAAAGGTCGACAATATTCTGTCGGCTATAAACGAGCTGAACAACGGTTCATACGGTATGCTGCTCGTCGATAGTGACTATGGAGTTATGGAGTACAAGTGCTTCGGAGGCGCCGAATTCGCTGAGATATCAACTGATGAAGCGGCAGGCTATGTGTGGTTCACCGACGACTATTTGTGCCTTGAAAAAAGCTTTTCGGCAGAGTATCTCTCGGAGCTCCTTGACTGCGAAACGGATGATGTTTGCGATGAAGCCGAAGATAATTGTGAGGAGCTCGCAGAGAAGCTTCTGCCGCAAATCGTCAAAACGATTGACCCTAATATATCGTTTGAATTCTGCGAAGCGGAGGAAGAATCCGACAATATCAGTCTGCGGTTCATGCTTGGTTCCCACGACCACTCAACGGAGGAACTGCTCGCGTGGGGAGAGGCTTTTGACGACGGCTCTTTAGACGGCTGGATTCTCAGGCTTTCAGAATCGACAAATAATAACGGTATTATTGAAAATGCTATGATATCTCCCGATAATAACGCGGTTGCCGTTATTAGCACATCAAACTCCACCTTTAAATGTGTTTTCAAGAAAATGACTGTCAAATAACAAACTAAATGCCGCTTAGCACACTAATTTGTACCGTGATTAAATACTATAGTCATTAAGTTTATAGCAAAACGACTCGACAAAACAACAACTCGACAGATTTTTGTCGAGCAACTCGATAAAATTATGTCGAGTGACTTGACAAATTTGATTTGCAGATGTATAATAGTATCGAGTTAAGGAGGCGGTAAGCATGGCAATTCCTGTAAATATCGAAGATCTGATAAACAAGCGTATAGTTGAATCTACAAGGATTGAGTTCAAGAGCGATTTCAATCCCAATGCGATAATACATTCAATATGTGCTTTCGCAAATGATATAGACAATCTCGGCGGCGGTTACATCATCGTTGGCGTGGAAGAAAAGGACGGCTCACCCGTGTTCCCTGTGAAGGGCATCGAGCAGAGCCGTATAGATAATATACTGAAAGAGCTTGTGGGCTATTGTCACTGCATAGAGCCGCTGTATAACCCTGTTGTTGAGCCTGTGCTGTATCACGACGCATATGTCATAGTGATATGGGTATCCGGCGGTTACGGACGTCCCTACAAGGCTTCCAAGGACGTTTATGGCAAGGAAGCTTCCAAGTCAAGCAAGTATTATTATATCCGTAAGTTCAGCAGTACCATAATCGCATCCCCCGAGGAAGAAAAGGAGCTGTTTTACATTTCGACGGATATTCCATTTGATGACCGTCCGAACCTCGCTGCTGAGGTTGATGATCTGGATATCGGTCTTATGCGTAATCATCTGAAAGAAATAGGCAGTGCGTTGTATGAACGCTCCAAGAAAATGACAGCATTGGAGATAGCAACTGATATGCAGCTTGTTTCCGGTCCGACCGAGCGTATCAAACCCCTGAATGTCGGCATACTGATGTTCTCGGAACAGCCTGAAAAATACTTCCGCCACGCCCGTATCGAGGTAGTTGATATCCCCGACCCTACAGGCACTAACATGGTCGAGAAAGTTTTCACCGGACCAATACAGAGACAGTTGAAGGACGCGCTTGCATACATCAAAAACTACACCGTCAAGGAAGTTATCATAAAGGACAAATCAAAGGCGGAAGCAGTAAAGATATACAACTATCCTTACGCTGCCATTGAGGAAATACTCTCGAACGCAGTTTATCATCGTTCATATCAGACCAGCGAGCCGATAACTGTAAGAATTACTCCCGAAAGTATTGAGATAACCAGCTTCCCCGGATTCGACAGAAGCATATCCGATGAAAGCATTGCAAACTACTCTATCCGTGCGAGAATTTACCGCAACCGCAGGATAGGTGATTTTCTGAAAGAGCTGAGACTTATCGAGGGCAGAAATACTGGCTTCCCCAATGCAATAAAAGCACTCCGAAATAACGGCTCCGATCTGCTGACATTCGATATGGACGATAACAGAAGCTATCTTTCTGTTACGATTCCTGTGCATAGTTATTTCCTTGATAAAAGTGAGAAAACTGACAAGAAAGCTGCCTATGAAAAAAAGATCATTGACGCATTGAAAAGTGTGCCTCTTACCATGACAGAGCTCGCATTTGCTATGGGATATAAGGGTATAACAAAGAAGCTGACAAATACAGTCGATGATATGCTTAGCGATAATGTCATTGAAAAAATCGCTGGTGAAGGGAACACTAATAAACTGAGAGTAAAATCATCATAATCACCGTCAAGCTTAGTCAAAACGTTTGTTGTGAAATGATCATAACCTTTCAGCCCCTTGTTAGCCACATATTGTTACTGAAAACTGCTTAAAAATACTAAAAATCACTCGAGATCAAGCTCTCAAATCAGGCTGTTTTTCGGCGATTTTCGCACAATACTCGAAACCGGCAGAAGCCTTTCGGTCAGTTCAATTCCCGTACGGGTCACCATTACGCAATCCCACAGATGGCTTAGAATAGCCGTTTGTGGGTTTTCTTTTTTCTAAAAATCAGGCTTTGGCACTTGTTTGGCACTTATTATCTTTTAACTATTAATTTGGGTATCCGCAGAGCTTTCGCTCTGCGGTACTTTTTATGCTCATAATGCCAGTACCTGCTGCTCGGTCTCAGCTTCTGTATCGTCCTCGGCAGGACTTTCTTCCTCTGTGCCTATATCGTTTGTGAAGCTCAGCGCATTGCTTATTGCATCGCAGTTGCGAGCCTTGGCTTCCTGAAACATATGAGAATACAGGTTCAAGGTAGTTCCTACGACGCTATGTCCCATGTCCGAGGATACTGCTACAACGTCTACGCCTTCAAATATCAGCAGGCTTGCATGGAGATGTCGCAGCGAATGGATATTCTTGAAGGGCACTCCGATACGCTCACAGTAGCCTTTAAGCCACTCAAACGGTGTCTGAGGATTCATCGGAGCTCCGTTCCATTTGGTGAACAGTCTGTCATGGTCTTCCCACTTGGTGCCGAGCTGCTTGGCTTCCGTGTCCTGTTCCGCCTTGAACTGCCTGAGCAAGTTCATGATAGAGACAGGCATCTTGGACACTCGCTTTGACTTTCTTGTTTTCGTGGTATCGGTATAAATACCCTTCTCAGCTGTATACTGTGATGTTCGGCGGACGTGGATAATGTTGTTCTCAAAGTCGATGTCCTTCCATTCCAAGCCAAGCATTTCACTGCGGCGGTAACCACTGTATATCGCAAGCAGCAGGTAGACCTGATACTTCATCGGCTCACCTCTCAGGTTCTCATACAGCTTCTTCACCTCATCAATGGTGTAGATCTGCTTTTCGTCCTGTTCCTGTTTCGGCACATATACTCGCCTGCAAGGGTTGTCCGTCAGCATTCCCATGCGTATAGCATAGCTGAATACGTCACTGATAAAGCTCAGGTGATGCACTGCCGTTTTCCTCGACAGCGGCTTACCCGTGTTCATATTCTTGCCGTTGACAAGCATATCTGTCACGAACTTCTGAATATCCCGAGCCGTTATCTTGTCAAGCCGCTTGTGACCTATGGCAGGATAGACACGCTTGGTGAGCTGTTTCATTCTCGCATACGAAGTCGGTCTGAGGTTGACTTTGGCATATTCCTCAAACCACTGCTCTGCGAATTTCTCGAACTTGACAGCCGATGTTATCTGTCCCCTCTTGCATTCTTCCTCGAACAGGACAGCCTGACGAGTGAGTTCCTTTTCAATTTGCTTCGGTGTCATACCTGGCTCAGGCTTGTAGCTCTTGAACTGATTTCGCTGCTTGCCGTCTACACCATAGCCGCATGACACTCTTATCTGGTACGTTCCCTCGGAACGCTTTCTGATTGTCGCCATATATTCAAAAACCTCCGTTTCAAAACTATGGCGCATTTCCTCCACCGACATTATACCACAGGTCTGCGGAAATGTCTATCAGAAATGCGCCGTTTGTGTTAAAAATCTACTTTACTGATAAAATCGCTCACGCTGTTTCTCCACGGAGGTATCTCAGGAAAAGTTCCTTGTTGATGAGATACTTCTTGCCAGCCATGATGTGCGGCACTTGATCATTGATGCACATTTGACGGACTCTGTATTCGGTCAGCCCTTCCACAAGAGCTGCCGCCTCCTTTATGGTCAGCATTACGATTTTAGTTTCTGTTTTGTTTTCAGCCATTCAATCATACTCCTTCTATTTGTCTTATTTCTGTTTCCTGTGTGAATTAAAATATTCATTTTCATCTTTCCTTTACTAAAAATTTAAGGGTACGGCTTTGTCCGTACCTTTTCCATTTTGGTTGTTATGATTTTATTTCAGGTTCTCGCTGCTGCCGAACATCACATCTATTATCAGTTCGGCGCAGTCACGGAAACCCTGTATGTAGCTCTCTGCTACCATCGTTTCGGACAGCATTCCCTGCATATCCGTTATCTCGTTCAGCAGCTTTCTGTCGTCAGCCGACAGCCTTTTCTCAAGCCTATCATCATACCACAGCACTCGGACGAAGTCTATTCATCATACCTGACGAAAACCGACTGTTGAAACAACGCACACCTCACAGGACTATCCCATGTGTATTCCAAGTGCTTCTTTACGCTCTCGTTCCTCAGCGAGAGCTTTGCTATCAACGTATTCCCGAGCGTACTCAGTATCATCGACTGGCTCGTCCTCAATTATCGAAGCCACAGCTGCAACGCCGCTGACAACGCTATCAAGACTGACTGCGAGATTACTATCCACTTGGCTGCCTTCAATCTTAGCTTGTGCTTGTACTCGTCGAGCTCTTTCAGCTTCGAGCCATATTCCTCGTTCAGCTTCCCAGCCTGTGAGGACAGGTCCTCTGTTGCTTTCTTCAACTGCTCGACTGCTAAAGTCGCGGTTTCCGACGTTTGATCCAGCAGCTCCTGACAGGTCGCTATGGTATCCCTCTGCTCGGAACGGACTGTTTTCAGTACCTGTTCTGTATCCGCTTTCGTCGCCAGCACCGAGAGTCTGGTGAGTATCTCCAGCTGCTCCTGCGACATCAGCTTGTTCAATTCTATCAGCGCTCTCCAGTTGGAATCGAGCACCACCACTGTCGGCTGAGTGTCCGACGCTGCCGACAATTCCTTGTCGTACATCTGCTGTAATTCTTCTTGCTTTGAATTCATACTCCATATTCTCCTTTCTATATCGCTCGCCATGAAGCTTGTTGTCACGGCATCTTCTGCCATTAGGACAAGTGTAGGTAATATACTTTCGGTTGTCCTCCCACCGAACATCATAGCCTTGCTGCTTCATTAAGTAGCAGAACTGCTTCTTTGATTTTTTCGCATATGATGTATCAGCAGTATGCAGATGTTTAAACGATACGCAAGCTGTTTGAGCGCGATCAGTTCTTCATAATCTGAACCATAACTCGACTCAACATTGCTGCGCACCATTTGCATAACGTCAATCACAACTATCTTTAAGTCATCGTGATCTTTCTTGAACGCTTCTATCTGTTCTTCAAGACCTGCACCGATTTTATCAGCGGCAACTGCAAAGTGCAGATTCTCAATCGGTTCGGCGTTCATCTGAAACATTCTGCGCTGTAGTCGCTGATAGTTATCTTCCAAACACAAGTACAGCGCAGTTCCCTGAATAGTTTCTCGTCCGAGCACCGGAACTCCTGTTGCAATGCTGAGACAAATATCCATTGCCAGCCATGACTTGCCTACCTTCTGTGCACCTGCAAGTACATACAGTCCTTGTGTAAGCAGTCCGTCAATAATAAACTCCTTCGGCTTGAATACTGTTGACAGTATTTCTTCTGCGGTTTTCGTTTGTAACATATTACTCATACAATTCCTCCTTTCCCATGAGATTCCCGAACACAGCCGACAGCTTTTTTCGTTACGGGCAAGTGCTCGCGCGAACTATTTGTGTGGGATGTGTCGGGTGGATATATACTCTTTTGATTGAAAAATGTGGGAGCAGTATTCTTTATGCAAATCGACCTGTTTTTGCATAAGTTTTTGACTACTCTGAATCATTTTCCGAAACACAAATTGATTTTTATGAGAACTGACCATTTCTCTCGATGAATTGACATTGACCGCAAAGTGCATAGAATTGAGCTTTGCAGACGTTGCCTTTCAAAACTGTCAAGCTGACAGTTTTGAATATTTTTCAGTCAAAAATGAGCGTTTCGGAATAAAAATGTGGGAGCAGTATCCCTTTTACAATTTGAACTATTTTTGGCACATAAATCTGACACATCACGAACGGGTCAGTACAAAAGCGCGCGATACATCACGGACCTGCTGCGAACTCGCAGAAATGCTCGGCTGCCCCGGCACACTCCCATTGCCTGCGACGGTTTTATCACGCTCGGACTGTGGCTGAGTGTAAGTATCCGTTCCCGACTTTCATCGCTGCTTCACATCTGCGCTATGTGAAACCAGAGATGTTATCGCTCGCCTTGCGGGTCATCGCGCATCTCTGGGCTGGTACGGCTCACCGCCCCACCATCGGAAACAACGTAACTCCTGATTCCATATTCAATTTTCAAGTTTCTGTCCAAGTCCGAAGACTCTTCCTCAGTTTCAATCATAACAGACTTTTTTCACATAATAAATGCGAAATGAAACTCAAAATATTTTTTACACTTTCATTTCAATATGATGTGTGTTATAATAGTGGTAACCTATCTTTGGAGGCAAAACTTATGTATCTGAGTCGTGGACTGTACGTTTTCCCAAATAAAAATACTATCAGGCGCTTTATGTACGATGGAGAGGAAGCGACTGAGCTGCCTGAAATAACTTTTGAGCAGCAGCTGATAGACTTCCTTGAGATTGACCTGACACCATTCAACAGACTTCTTGACAAACTGAAAGCATATACCAAGGAGAACACGACTCCTGATGAACTTTTGGACGTATGCCGAGCTGTTGGATATACCGCTGAGATCTTTTGCCAGGAAGAACCTGTGTACAGCTTTCTGCTGTGTACAAAGCTGTATGTCGACAGTTATGATATATCAAGTTACGAAGAGCTTTTTGAGCATAAGGATCACGCTGTTGAGATGCTACGAGATATGGTACACACTCAAAACATTTTCTTCACTATCACAGATGCGTATTGCAGATTTGAAGGCACCCACGAGGAAAAGACTACTAAAGCATTCTTAGGCAGGGAAACTATTTTCAAGTGCCAATTTGAGCAAGTCATTGCTCATACAGATGTCGGCACGGAAATGTTTCAGATGACAAGACCTAAGCTGCCATACAGCAGAGGTTATCGCTTTGACAATCTGCCTGCCTATATATGGTATGTTTTTCTGAACGCAATGGAATATGATACGGGTTTAAGCCAGTGCGACTACTGCGGACACTTCTTCAAGCCCAGGACAAAGAAAAAGACCCGATACTGTGATCGGGTCAGGACCGAGGACGGACGCACCTGTAAGCAGATAGGTCCGCAGCAGATATATAAATTCAGGCTTCAGCACAGCGAGCTGCTGGCTGATTATGACAGAGCTATCAATCGCAATTACCGGCGAGTGGAGCGGTACGAACTAAAGCTTGGAGATGAAAAGCAGGGTAAGGACTTGTCCTATAACGACTATGCTGACTGGCTCAGGGAGCTTCATACTGCGAAGGTTGTGTTCATGTCTGGGGAGATATCTGAAGTGTTATACTGAAAGAGCAGTCGACAAACACCCAAAAATCTGGTAGAATATAAATGATAAAACCAGAAAGGGAAAGCGACTATGAAGTACA
>SFFP01000136.1 GCA_004556875.1 Ruminococcus flavefaciens | reverse complement strand
CTGAATGTAGCGAAGTATTCAGCAGGGAAGTTGATAGCCTGTCCTCTTGTCATAAGGTATTTCTGTGTGACATTATATCTGTCAGTCATTCTGTTTGGCATAATAAATTATCCTTTCGATGTGATTTTTCATTTTTTAACCGAGCATTTCTCTTGTCATACGGGCAAGGATCTCCATACCCTTTTTGATCTGCTCGTTTGTAGGTGTTGAATAATTAAGACGGAACGAGTGGCTTACCTCGTTCTGGTCTATGCTGAAAGAGTTGCCCGGTACGACAGCGACCTTGTACTGCTGAACAGCTTTCGTGCAGAAGTCGTTCATATTGCAGCTCTCGGGAAGATCGCACCATACAAAGAGACCGCCCTGCGGCTTGGTGTAGTGTATCTCCTTTGAGAATTCGTTGTCGATGTATCCGCACATAAGGTCACACTTCTCCTTATATATTGCGCGGAGCTTCTTGAAATGAGCTTCTCTGTCAACAGTTGTCATAAATCTGTGGGAAACCACCTGTGCCCACATATTTGAGTGAACATCAGCAACCTGCTTGCATACAACCATTTTCTGAATGATAGGAGCAGGAGCTGAGCAATAGCCTGTTCTGAAGCCTGATGAGATTATCTTTGAGAATGTACTTGAGTAGATTACTCTTCCCTCAGTGTCAAAGCTCTTTATTGAAGGAACGTTTTCGCCTGCAAAGCGAAGCTCACCGTAAGGGTCGTCCTCAAGGATAATGAAATCATATTTGCAGGCAAGTTCATAGACTGCCTTGCGCTTTTCAAGAGACATAGTCTTGCCTGTAGGGTTCTGGAAGTTAGGGATAACGTAAAGAAGCTTTACATTTTTATCCTTTTTGAGAGTATCCTCAAGCTTTTCAAGGTTGATGCCGTCATCGTCCATATCCACACCAACGAGGTTGACGTTGTATGAACGGAAAGCGTTGAGTGATCCGATAAAGCTTGGCGACTCGCAGAGGAGAGTATCCCCCTCATTGAGAAGGACTTTACAGGAAAGCTCATTAGCCTGCTGTCCGCCTGATGTTATAATAAGATCATCGAATTCCTTGTGGAAGCAATTCTTCTCTGTCATCCAGCCTTTGAGGAAATCACGCAGGGGAGTATAGCCCTCAGTGACGCTGTACTGGAGTGCGAGAATAGGGTCGTTTTTAAGAAGGTCTGCGGATATCTCTGCTATTCTTTCCTTAGGAAAAGCTTCTGGAGCAGGGTTTCCTGCCGCAAAAGATATGACCTCAGGATCAGCTGTGAATTTGAGTATCTCTCTGATCGCAGAAGCCTGAAGCTTGCTGACCTTGTCTGAGAATTTATAATCCATGATGAAAACCAGCCTTTCGTCAATTTGATAACTATAATCAGTCTGTCTTACATTAATGTCTGCTTTTTGTTCTGTAGGACAAAATGAGCATGACATAAAGAAATATGATGCACAAATTCCGTATTATGTAAAGAATTTGCACTTCCCGAACTATGTTCGGTTATTAAAGACACATTATATTATAACACATAATTCTGAATTCTGCAACATATATTTTTGTGAAAATGCTATTTTTCTTATGCAGAAACACAGATTTCGGAGGCGGTTCGTACTGAAAAAGCAGAATTTCATTAAAGGCTCGATAATACTTATGGTCTCGGCAGCGGCGGCAAAACTCCTCGGTGCGGTGTTTAAAATACCGCTTACAAACATACTCGGCGGAGTTGGCATGAGCTATTTCAGCTGTGCCTATAGTCTTTTCATGCCTGTATATGCGCTGACAGTAACAGGACTGAGTTCGGCAATAGCGCGTATGACGGCGCAGAGTGCCGCACTTGGTATGTATGAAAATGCGGCAAAGGTGCGCAGGACAGCGCTCATGCTTTTCTCACTGGCAGGACTTCTCGGCAGTGGTATCATATTTCTCCTTGCAAAGCCTTTCAGCGTATACAGCATAGACAGTCCCGAAGCGGCAGCAGCAGTTGAAATGATAGCGCCTGCGGTATTTTTTGGCTGTATAACGGCAGTTGAGAGAGGATACTATGAGGGTATGAGCAATATGTATCCCACGGCAGTTTCACAGGTGATAGAGGGGGCGGTCAAGGCAGCGGCAGGACTCCTGCTGTGCGGATATGTTATGAATGAACCTCATATCGTCACGAGATATTTTCCATATATCACGGATATACGTGCAGCCGCCGCGGCAGCAGGCATACTCGGCGTAACGCTGTCAACGGCAGGTGCGGCACTGTATTTTGCTGTTATCAGACTTTTTTCAGGAACACCCAAAGGCGGCGAAAAATACACCTTGAGCAGGTGCGAAATAGTCCGCGAGCTTGTGGCTACGGCATTTCCTGTGGGAATAAGTGCGCTTGTGACAAATCTCACTGCGCTCATTGATATGTGGACGGTCATAGGCTGTATATCTTATTTTGGCAGCGGTATAAACGCACCTGATGGCATTTCGCAGTCTGAGCTGCCTCATTTTATTTACGGCTCATTTGCAGGCATAGCGCTGACCGTATTCAATCTTGTGCCGTCGGTTACGAATATGCTTGGAAAGGGTGCGCTGACCTGCATAACAGCCGCCTATGAGAGCAAAGACCGTGCCGCCCTTGAAAACGGCACTCGTCAGGCGCTTATTACATCAATGATAATGGCTGTACCTGCGGCGGTGGGTATAGGAGTTCTTGCACCTGAGGTGCTGGCACTGCTTTACCCACGACAGACAGATGAGGCGGCGATATGTGTTTCGGCACTTCGGTGGCTGATGCCCGGAATGGTCTGCCTGTGCGTGTCATATCCGCTTTTCAGTATGCTTCAGGCTGTGGGAAAGGCTTCTGCGCCGCTGAAAATAATGCTCATGGGTACGGGAGTAAAGCTTGCAGGCAACCTCGCAGCCATACCTTTTATGGGCGTTGACGGAGCTGCCCTGTCTACTTCGCTGTGTTATGGACTGATACTTTTTGTATCGCTGAAAACCTACCTGAAAGCGGCAGATGTGAGGATATCACCTGTACTTTTCGGAAAGGTACTGTATTCGGGAGCAATGTGCGGAGGAGCGGCTTATCTTGTTTCTTCTGCCGCTGAAAAAATGGGAGCTTCTGCCATGACAGTCATGGTCCTTTCGGCAGCAGCAGGCGGCGTGGTCTATCTCGGACTTCTTACAGTATTTGCTCTTACAGCAGGAAGCAGTGCAATTGTGACATTTTCGGAAAAAGCTTGAAATGACGTTGCTTCTGTGATATACTGTAAGTACATATCAAAAGCAAAGGATGATGAAAATGAAAAAATTATTCAAAAAGATCATATCTGTATCAACATCAGCATTAATGCTTGCATCAGTTACAGCGCTACAGGCTTTTGCAGGTGCTGCAAAGGGCGATGAATACGACCTTAAAGGAATTGATGCTTCTCAGTCAACTGTAAAGCCGATCATCTCTGTAACTCAGCTTTCGTTATCATATGCCGAGGCTAAGGATTCGCCTGTACAGAGAATAGATGTAACTGTTTCAGGTGCTGATAAAAAGTATGCAAACGCAGGCTTCGGCATAAAACTTGATGACAGACTCAAGCTTGTAAAAGACTCTGACGGCGATGTAGCAATAGCCTCTGCTGCTCTCAACAGAAGTATGTTTACAGCTGTTCCTGAGGGCGATAATGGATTCAGAGCTATTATAACAAGTTCAGAAGACACAGGAAGAGACGGCGTTATGTTTTCTTTTCAGGTAGAGCTGCCAAGCGATTTTAAGGGCGGCGAAAAATACCCTATCGAGATATACTACAACAGCGACAGCGACCTTTTCACAAATGCTCTTGTTGATGAAGAGGGACAGCTTATGGAGGCGTGGACTTTCACACAGGGTATTGAACATGGCTATATCGAAATCGGATGCGGTCCTCACGATGAGGGCATATTCCTCAAAGGCGATGTGAACCATGACGGAAAAGTTGACTCAGTCGACGCATCAAATATACTTTCACTTTATGCAAAGATCGCCACAGAGAAAACAGAGATCGCTGAAAAGCAGCTCAAGGAATACGACTATAACGGCGACGGAGCTGTTGACTCAGTTGATGCTTCACAGGTACTTATGGTTTATACAAAGAATTCATCAGTTACTGTTTCAAATGAGACAAAAGTGTTCGCTGCAGGCAGAGATGAGGCAACAGAAGCTGACGGCAATACTGACAGCAGATATTGTCTCTGGTTAGATATCTCAAAGGACAGTGACTATATTTTCAACGGTGATTTCATAGAGGTACACTTCAAACTGAAGGATAATATCCCTGAGAAGGATTACGCTGTAAGTTTTACCCCTGATTTTTCATCTTTCGAAGGTACTTCACTCAAGCCTGACAAGATAGTTCAGGGTAATATCAGAGTCGGCGGCAGCATAGATGCTCAGGATGTTTCTTCCGAGAACGGATTTGTTGTTTACGGCGACAACGTTTCCGCAAAGGCAGGCGATGAGGTAGTTTACCGCATCAACCTCAAGAACAACCCCGGTATGGCTGCTGTACTCGTATGGATCAACTATGATAAGGACGCTATGGAAGTCGAAAAAGTTATCCCTTGCGGCGAATTTGCCGAGTTTGCAGGCACAGCTACTACAGGTGCAAAGCCTGAGAAATAAAGCTCACAACACGAAAGCTCCCGATATTTCGGGAGCTTTATTTTTGAGGAAATATAGCCTAAAATTTTTTTTAAAGGGTTGACAAATGTAAATACAGCTGATATAATCGTATCAAAAATATGTGGAATACTTGTAGGCAAATAAACAGTATTGCGTAATATATTTTGAGTTTTGCGGAGAATTCATATGAAGGATATAAGTTGTTTTCTTGTAGGTCTTATAGCGCTTGCAGGTCCCCCGCTTCTGGTGCACTTATGGCATAAAAAAACAGGCGCAAGGTATTTCCCTGCACTTGCGGCTTTTCTGGTATGCTTTCCTGTTTTTATAGTCGCAGGTTTTATACGTACAGGCTTCAGCCGCAGTGATATGCTCTCATTCTATTTACAGCAGGGGATACTCTACGGCATATTTGAAGAGGGAGCGAAATTCCTTGGTCTGCGATATCTGCTGACTTCATACGACTCGCGCATGGACGCTGTGACATACGGTATCGGACATTCTGCTTTTGAGACATTCGGAAATGGTATGACTTGTCTCGGACTTATCGGTACGGGGAGAGCTGCTCCCGATCTTCTTCCTGTGAATTTATGGGCATATGCAGAGGGGACATTGTTTTGCATTGCACTTACGGTACTGATATTCTACGGAATATGTACGGAAAAATCAAGGATAATGCTGCCGACAGCAATGTTCATTCATTTTATTTTCAACGCAGGTTCGGCGATCATCGGAAAGAGTATCCTCTCGATCTCTTTAAGATCATTGCTGACAGCAGGGCTATGTTTTGCGGCATATCGCTGTTGGAACGCTATGTTTACTCAGTATGATGAATAACTAAATACGCAATACGGTCTGTGAAAACAAA
>SFFP01000135.1 GCA_004556875.1 Ruminococcus flavefaciens | reverse complement strand
AGGTCTTTTGTACGCAGACCGTTTTTCAGCTCATATTTAAGTATGTGCAGGAACATATTCACTCCTCCTTATCTCTGAGAGCTTTTCCTGTTATCTCAAGGAATACATCGTTGAGGGTAGGAAGCTCTGTGTAAACTCTTCCGAAGCTGAGTTCATTTTTCTGAAGCACATCAAGGACTCTTGTGAGATTATGCTTGCCGCCCGAGCAGTATACCGAGAGCTTTCCACCGTCGAAACTGCTGTCATAAACATGATTTAATGAAGCTATCTCGCCAATCACCTTTTCGGGGATATCAAGTATCTCGATCGTAATAGTCTCGGTATTCTTTATCATGCGTTTAAGCTCGTCCTTAGTGCCCTCAGCCACTTTTTTGCCCTTGTCCATGATAGCTATACGGGTACATATCTGCTCCACCTCTTCCATATAGTGAGAGGTGTAGATAACCGTCGCACCGTTTCTGTTAAGCGCCTGTATTCCCTCAAGGATACGGTTTCTGCTCTGTGGGTCAACAGCAACTGTAGGCTCATCAAGGATTATGAGCTTAGGCTTGTGAGCAATGCCGCAGGCGATATTCAGTCTGCGGAGAAGTCCTCCCGAAAGCTTTTTCGGATGGAACTTTCTGAAATCTTCAAGCTCTACGAACCTGATAGCCTCTTCAACATACTCCTTTCGCTTTGCCTTGTCGGTTATGTAAAGTCCGCAGAAGTAATCGATATTCTCATAGACTGTAAGCTCATCGAATACCGCCACATTCTGCATTATAACGCCTATCTCCTTTTTGATGTCATAGCTGACAGGTGTCATTTTCTTTCCGAATATCTCTATATTTCCCTTGTCGAATGAAAGAAGCGAAAGCAGACAGTTGATAGTAGTTGTCTTGCCTGAGCCGTTAGGACCGAGAAGTCCGAATATCTCGCCCTCTTTTATTTCAAGGTCAAGGTGGTCAAGGGCGATAAGGTCGCCGTAGCGCTTGACGAGTTCGTTTATTTTAATAACTGTGTTTGCCATATTAATTCCTCCCTGTTGTTTTTCACTATAGTTATTATACCTCAGTGAATAATCATTTTGTAGTGTCACAAGTCAGTTTTTCAATATGACATTTGTCACATTCCGAGTTGTATTCTGATTACGTCACGTTTCCATTTTCACGCTGTAAATTAAAATAAGGCGGATATTTTTCCGCCTTCCTTGCTATTTGTCCGATTACGTGATATAATTAATTTAAACTCAATAACCGCCAACGGCTGTTATTAAGGATACATTAATAATGAGTTATTAAATCTGCGCCGTAAAGGAGTAATCATGGACATTATTGTAATCGACGACGACAAACTCGTTGCACTTTCCCTAAAAACAATACTCGAAAGCTCAGGCAAAGTAAACGTTGCCGCTATGGGTTCAAGCGGCAAGGAAGCTATCGAGCTTTACAGAAGTATACGCCCCGACGTTATGCTCATGGATATCCGCATGGACGGCATGACAGGCATTGAAGCAGGCGAAGAGATACTGAAAGAAGCGCCCGATGCAAAGCTCCTTTATCTCACCACCTTCTCAGATGATGAATACATAATAAAGGCTCTCAGCATGGGCGCTAAGGGGTATATATTAAAGCAGGATTTTGAGGGTATCGTTCCTGCTCTTGAAGCCGTAATGGGCGGACAGAGCGTTTTCGGAAACACCATTATGGACAAGCTCCCTGAGCTTATGAAGCCTAAGGGAAAATTCGACTTTGCCGCTCACGGCATAAGCGACAAAGAACGCGAGATCATGGAGCTTGTGGCTGAGGGACTAAGCAACAAGGAGATATCGGGACGGCTGTTTCTCGGCGAGGGCACTGTGAGAAACTACATCAGCAGTCTCCTTGACAAGCTTCAGCTCCGCGACAGGACTCAGCTTGCGGTGTTCTATTATACAGAAGTCAAAGGTTGAATATAAAGCAAAGGGCTGCACATTTAGTGCAGCCTTTTTGCCTGTATAGTAAAGTAATTAATTAGAGAGATCTTTTGCCAAGAAGGAATTCCTGTATCTTGAGAGCATCATTAGCAGTTACGCCTGCGCTCTTCTTGTCAACGTCAGCATTTGCATAGCCCTGCTTTGTGATGTGGTGTGAATCGCTTCCTGTTACGCCATACTTGTCAGGATTTGCAAGTGACTGCATTATCATAACAACGTCTGAAAGGTCTACCTGATTATCGCAGTTAGCATCGCCGAGAAGTGTAACGTTTACATCTGAGAACTGTGTAGGAACTGCTGATGTTGTAGTTGTAGTAGTGATTTTCGTAGTTGTAGTAGTTGTTGTAGTAGTAGTTGTTGTTGATGTCTGTGCAGGAACAGAACCGCCGTTCTTGTATACAGCCTTGATAGTTACGCCTTCGCTTACAGGAACAGTTATCTCATCTGATGTAGTATTTGAAACTGTTGCGCCTGTTACCTCCCAGTGATCGAAGCTGTAGCCTTCCTTAGCTGCAGCCTTTACAGTTACAGGGAAGTCTGTGAAGTACTTACCGCTCCATGTGCTCATAGAGTCATCAAACTTGATAGTATTGAGCTGTAATGAACCCTTGCTGCCGTCGTTGCTTACAGAAACTGTTGCAAGGCTGCCTGTGAGGTTCATGTAGTTCTTCATCTGGCTTGTAACATTGCCGTATCTTGTATTGTAGAATGTTTCGAGAAGCTGATAATCCTGCTCGAATGTCTGCTCATTGCGAATATTCTTTGATGATGGGAAGCGCTTGTATGTATCAAGGATCTGCTGCTTGAAGTTTTTGTAGTAGTTGATAGCAGCTGTGGTCTTCTTTGTATCGAAGTTGTAGTTAGCCATATCCATGAAGCTGAGCTCAAACTGCTGTCTGAATGTAGGATTCTTCATAAGATTTGAGAATGCACCGCTGAGGCTTCCGCCGCCGCCCATTCCAAAGCCGCCGAATCCCATGCCGCCGCCTGCAGCCTGATTGAAGCTGTTGAAGGTAGGACCTGTCTCGTTTACCTTGTCAGCAAGATTAGAGCTGTACTCTGTATCAAACAGTACCATTCTCCACTTGCCGTCTGCATATGGATTTTCAGGATCTACAGCATTTGAACGCCATACACCTGTATTGTTGTTTGGCCAGTCGTGGTTAGCCCAGTAGATCTGAGCTGCAAAGTAATCTATAAAGCTCTGCATATCAAGCTCTGCACAAGCTCTCTGATAGTTCTCATCAAGTGTCATATCAACTCTTGAGAGGTTGCCGAGAAGGTTGTTCCAGTCGTTGAGGTCCTGATCGTTGCCGTCCTCAAGTGAGTTGTTCTTTATGAAGCATACATCGTTCTTCTTTATGCCATAGTGTGACTTGAAGTAATCTGAGTTGTACTTCTCCATGAGCTGATAAATGCCCCAGAACTCGCCGTCGATAAAGAGGATACACTCGCTTGTAGCCTGTGTAGTCATATCTCTGTCGGTTACAAGTGACTGTGCAACAGAATCACGGAAGAAGCCAGCCATGTTGTCGTTACCGCCGTTTCTTATTGTGAAGCCGTCAAATGTGTCGATGACCTTGTTGTTCTTAGCCTTTCTTGACTCACCGTCAAAGAGATCGTACTCAACACTGCTCTTGCCGTAGTCCTGACGAGCGAAGATATTGAAGCTCTTCTGTGCCCATGCACGGGAAGCAGCACCCTTTGTTCTGATACCTACGTCCTGTGAAACGACGCTCTTACCGTTATCAAAGATCTCGATATTAGCAGGTCTTTCCCACTCTGCGCCCTTCTGGTTGTAGTTAGCCTGTGACATGAACGCCATGTCGCCCATATTGAAACCGCCGAAGCCGCCTGCTCCGCCGCCCATATCAAAGCCGCCGAAACCGCCGCCTTGCTGTGCGTCACCGCCTGCCTGACCGCCGAAGCCTCCAAAGCCTCCGAAGCCACCCTGCTGTGCGCCGCCCTGCTGTGCATCGCCTTCTGCAAGTATCTCAGGTGAGTCTGCTTCAATCAGATCGAGGCTGCCGAGGATCTCCTCAACATCTTCCTCTGTGATTGTCTCTTCATCTATTTCAGCATCTGTATCTTCCTCATCAGCGTTTACAACAGGACCGCCTGCTCCGCCGAGGTTGAAGTTACCCATATTGAAGCCGCCCTGCTGTGCGTCGCCGCCTGCCTGACCGCCAAAATTGAAGTTGCCCATGTTGAAGCCGCCCTGCTGTGCGTCACCGCCTGCCTGACCGCCGAAGTTAAAGTTGCCCTGCTGACCGTTCTGTGCCGGCTGCTGGTTGCCCTGCTGTGCCGGCTGCTGACCTTGCTGACCCATGTTGTCCCACTGAGCGCCCTGCTGGCCGCCCCAATTGCCGCCCATGCCGGGGAAAGTCATGCCTCCGCCGCCCTGGTCGTATACCTTACCCTTTACGTAGATACCTTTCTCGTAATCGAAAAGGTTGGAAGGGTCTGTCACCAGTGAGACTACCTTCATATTTCTGTAGCGCTCAACATTTGCTGATCCTACGAAGTAAGTCTTTGTGATTATGCTGCTTGATCTGCCCTGACCGTCAACTGCTATAGCACGTACAACAGCTGCCTTGAGAACGCCCTCATCAGGAGCAAGGATGTCTGTATAAGCTGTAATGTCTGTTCTTGCGCTGTACTTGTTAGGCTCACTTGTCATATCCTTGACAGTAATAGCGCCTGTGTACTTTTCAGACTCTGTTGTCGGGTCGCTTCCGTCTGTTGTATAGTAAACTGTAGTTCCCTGAGGAACGTCGATGGTAAGTTCAAAGCCTGTGTCATAGAAACCGCTCTCAGCAGAGAAAGACGGAGTTCTTACTGCGTTTGAGCCCTCAGGAGCGGCATTGTTTGCACCGGGAGTAGCCTTCATAACATAATACTCACCGCTGCCGTCAGGATACTGACCGTATGATGTATCCTTTGCCATATCTCCGAAAGTTATCTGTGAAGCGATATTGCCTGAAGCGTCTGTAAGTGTAAGTGTCTCTCCGCTTGTTGAAAGTCCGAAAGGAGCTATAGAAGTGTTTGTCTCTCCTGCTGTACCGTCACAGAAGAATACCTTACCTGTGTTTGGCTGGATAACTGTGCCTGATGGGATAGTAAATCTGTAAGGTGTCTCTGCCTTGTCGGTAAGACCCCAGCCGCTGATGTCCACAGGACTGCCTGAGTTGTTGTAAAGCTCTACCCAGTCGTACATCTGTCCGTCAGGAGCAGCGTATGTTGAATTCTTCGGGCACACCTCATTGATAGTTACACCTGATGCAGCCGAAGCTTTTGGTGCAGGGAAGAGTCCTGCTGTACCGAGCAGCATTGCCAGACTCATTATACCTGCGCAGGTTCTTTTCGCTGATTTCTTTGACATAATATTCCCTCCATCTTGTGATCTTTCATGTTTTTTTCAATTTATTAGATTTACAGCGTTTTTCACGTTTCTAACATATCTGTATCATATATTTTCATTCTTAAAATAATCTTAAAGTAATCTTAATAAATGTTGCTATTTTGCTGTAAATCACATTTTTATGCTTTCTCTT
>SFFP01000134.1 GCA_004556875.1 Ruminococcus flavefaciens | reverse complement strand
TATTAATTCACTTTTACTTACAGATGACGGCGAGCCTGCTGATATCGAGTGGAAGAAGAGCGGTGAAAAGGTACAGCTTATAAATGACGATATCTTTGAGGATGAAGAAGTTTTCCTTGCTAAGGAAGGCGATAAGGTTGTCATTGATATGTCTGATGAGGGTGATGAAAAAGAGAACAAGGCATATCTTGTAAAGGTAGATGCTTTCAAGGAAATGCCTGAAGATCCTTTCGGCGGTCTTTCTGAAGAAGACGATGAGGACTCTGATATCGAGATCGAAACTGAAGAGGAATAATAATGAAAAACGGCGGTATTATACCGCCGTTTTTTATGCTTTTTCAGGTTTTGTCTTTGATATTATACGGAAGAAACTGCTGCTGTGTGTGTTTTCTTTATAGAGCGTATGCTGAAAACAGAACTGATAGCTGAAATAAAAGCGATCACGCCGTATAAAACAGCCTTGATCCTCATATTGAAAATTGAGGTTGAAGCTTTTTGAACAGCGGTTTCATAGACATCGGAAACTAAATATTTATTTATCAGTTTCTGATGATAATTCTCTGATATATAAGGCAATGTGCAATAGAACAAGATACCGAAAACAAGAGCCGCAACGATAAAAACGGCGAAAAGAATTATTGGGTCGATATTTGTTTTCTTTTTGTCACGGGAATTTTTTGATGTAGTCATATTTTTTGTCTCCTTTAAAAAATGTGATTTGAAAATCCCTTTATATATGGAATTTGTTGGCGTGAAAGTTTTTCAGCGGATAATAAATTATACATTAATTATACCTCGGCAATAGCACAATGTCAATAAAAGTGACATAAGAGTAATAAAATGTTGAGAAATAAAAGGGACTGCCTAAGCAGTCCCTTTTTTATTATCCGCTGCATCTTGCAAGCATTGCAAGGGTCAGGGAAATATTTTCGTTGTGTACGGCAACACCTTTAGGAGCGTTGAGATGTACAGCTGCGAAGTTGAGGATAAAGCGTATCCCGGCCTCTGCCATACGGTCACATACCTCCTGTGCCGCAGATTCGGGCACGGTGATGATACCGATACGGATATCGCTTTTTCTGCAAAAATCCTCAAGCTCGTCGATATGTCTTACAGGCTTGCCGCCGACGGATTTGCCGACGCGTTCAGCATTGCAGTCAAAACCGCATACGATATCAAAGCCGTAAGCCTGAAAGCCGTTATATTCCAGCATAGCTCTTCCGAAGTTTCCCATGCCTGCGACAACTACTCTGTCATGATTTTCAAAGCCGAGAAATTTACCTATATCGCTGATAAGCTCTGAGGTCATGTATCCGACCTTCGGACGGCCGCCGCTGCTCACCGAAGCAAGGTCTTTTCTGACCTGAACATCGTTGAGACCGAGAGCTTCAGCAATAGCTGTAGCTGATATGTTTCCTTTTTTTCTCTGCTCTGGAAGTGATACGAGGTAGTTGAAGTATATAGGAAGCCGCGAAAGCGTCTGTGAGGTAATGTTTTTTATCATGGTATACCTCCATTCAGAGGAGTCATTTATTCTGCATATACTCGTCCATAGCAGCGGCAGCCTTCTTGCCTGCACCCATTGCAAGGATAACAGTAGCTGCACCTGTTACAGCGTCGCCGCCAGCGTAAACGCCTTCCTTAGAAGTAAGACCGTTCTCGTCAGCGATGATGCCGCCCCATTTCTGTGTATCCAGTCCCTCAGTTGTAGACTTGATGAGCGGATTTGGAGAAGTACCGATAGACATGATAACGCAGTCAGCGTCAATGTCGATGAAAGCGCCATCTATCGGGACAGGCTTAGCTCTGCCTGAAGCATCAGGCTCGGAAAGCTCCATCTGCTGGCAATGAACGCTCTTTACCCAGCCGTCCTCAGTAGCCTGTATCTCAACAGGGTTTGTGAGGAACTTAAAGATAATGCCCTCTTCCTTAGCATGCTCAACTTCCTCAGCTCTTGCAGGAAGCTCAGCCTCTGTACGTCTGTATACGATGTATACCTCAGCACCAAGTCTCTTAGCGCAGCGGGCAGCGTCCATAGCAACGTTTCCGCCGCCGACGATAACAGCCTTGCTGCCTGCCTTTATAGGAGTAGCACTGCCCTCCTTATAAGCCTTCATAAGGTTTATACGTGTGAGAAACTCGTTAGCTGAGTAAACGCCGTTGAGGTTTTCACCCGGGATATTCATAAATCTCGGAAGACCTGCACCTGAGCCGATGAATACGCTCTCAAAGCCTTCTTCCTTCATAAGCTCGTCAACAGAGATAGTCTTGCCGACAACGGTATTTGTCTCTACCTTTACGCCGAGAGCCTTGAGACCGCCGATTTCCTTCTGAACGATAGACTTAGGAAGTCTGAACTCAGGGATACCGTAGGAGAGAACTCCGCCTGCAACGTGGAGAGCTTCGAAAATAGTAACGTCATAGCCCTTTTTAGCAAGGTCGCCTGCGCAGGCAAGACCCGATGGACCTGAACCGATAACAGCAGCCTTGTGACCGTTTTTTGCAGGGATCTCGGGAGTTGTCTCGGGCTGAGCATTGTGCCAGTCTGCAACGAAACGCTCTAATCTTCCGATAGCGACAGGCTCGCCCTTTTTGCCTCTTACGCACTTGCTTTCGCACTGTGTTTCCTGCGGACATACTCTTCCGCATACAGCAGGGAGTGAGCTTGACTTAGTGATTATCTTGTAAGCCTCTGCGAAATTACCCTCAGCGACCTGAGCGATAAATGCAGGGATATCTATCTGTACAGGACATCCTGTAGAGCATGGCTTGTTCTTGCAGCCAAGACAGCGCTTAGCCTCGTCGATAGCCTGTTCTTCGGTATAACCGAGAGCTACCTCACTGAAATTTTTATTTCTCACATCGGGAGCCTGTACAGGCATCTCGTTTCTTGTAAGTGACATATTCGGCATATTACTTTACCTCCTTGAACAGATTGCAGGCTTCTTCGTAAGCATGGCGCTCGAAAGGCTTATACATAGCGCCTCTTGCCATAGCCTCATCGAAGTCGATAAGGTGACCGTCGAATTCAGGACCGTCAACGCAGGCAAACTTAGTCTGACCGCCGACAGTAAGACGGCATCCGCCGCACATACCTGTACCGTCTATCATAATAGGGTTCATGGAAGCAACAGTAGGTATTTCGTACTCCTTAGTGAGACGACAGACGAACTTCATCATAATAAGAGGACCGATAGTGATGACTCTGTCGTACTTTTCACCGCTGTCGATGAGCTTTTTGAGAGCATCTGTAACGAGACCCTTTTCGCCTGCGCTGCCGTCATCGCTCATAAGCACGAACTTAGAGCTTGAAGCTTTGAATTCATCTTCGAGTATAACAAGGTCTTTATTTCTGAAACCAACTATAGAATGTACCTCAACGCCCAGTTCATGGAGCTTCTTTGCCACAGGGTAAGCGATAGCACAGCCAACACCGCCGCCAACAACAGCGACCTTTTTCAGCCCCTCAGTTTCGGTAGCTCTGCCGAGAGGACCAACAAAGTCCTGAAGGCAGTCGCCCTCGTTAAGGTGGTTAAGCTTTTCGGTAGTAGCGCCTACTATCTGGAAAATGATAGTAACAGTGCCCTTTTCGCGGTCAAAATCCGCGATAGTAAGCGGAATACGCTCTCCGTCAGCATCAGTTCTGAGAATGATGAACTGACCGGGCTCAGCCTTTCTTGCGACTTTTGGAGCGTTGATCTTCATAAGAGTAACGGTGGGATTAAGACTTCTTTTTTCAAGAATTTCAAACATAGTCCATACCTTCCTTGCCATAGATTTGCAGTACGGGAGCTTTTCTGTGATATCCCCATTGATCTCCTCAGATACAGGTACTGCATTGATATATTCAATATTATATCACACAAAAACTTGTTGCACAAATATAACAGCGGAATATCGATATTCCGATATCGATATTCAAGTGGTAAATCCCACCTTGACAATTGCCTGACAAAGGCTTGTCAGGGGCGGAAATGTATGGGAAATATAAGAAAAGGCGGCTTAAAGCCGCCTCGAAAATTTATGATTTGTACAGTTATCAGTTATTCTTTATAAGAATATTAACATTCTGATTTGGATATATCATTTGTATTCAGCAAATGCGCTTTCATTTCTTACTTCGTAAAGTCTGTTCACAAGCTTCAGTTCGTTGTCAGAGAGCTTATGTCCCGAAGTATAGATGAGCATATCCTTGAAGCTGTTGTCAGGGAATGCACATTTTCTCTGGACAAGTCCGTATTTTCCGCAAAGGCTTGCAGGTACGGGAGAGTCAAGCATGAAAGCCTGAGGAACGGTCAGCAGGAAGTCAAGAGCGCTTCCTCGGTCATACATCAATACCTTTCTTACGGGAACGTCAGCAGGACGGTTTGAGGCATAGAGCTTTTCAACAGCGCCCGAAACATATGGGACTGCGTCGTCGCCCTGTGCAAGCTCCGTATAGTTGCAGGAAAGCTCGGAGTAGGTTATCTCGTCGGCATCTGCAACGGGGTGCTCGGCGGACATTACCGCAAGCATTTCAAACTCCCACAAGAGCTTTCCGTCGAGATTTTTTTCAGCGAGGAAGTCTGTGAAGTATTTCTCATGGGCGGTATTATAGCGGATAACGCCAAAATCATAGCCATTTTCGCGTACATTTTCGATAGTTCTCAGGGAATTTGTCTCACAGAAGAACACTTCCATATCCTCGGGAGTATCAAGTGAAGCGATATACTCGGAAAAAGCCTTTGAGATATAGCCTGTTCGCGGAACGGAAATGCGAAGGCGGCTGTTTTTAGGCTTGTCAGGGGAGTGAATAGCTTCCATATTGTCGATCTGGATAAGCACCTGTTTAGCGTAATCGAGGAATTTAAGTCCCTGATCCGTGGGGATAACGCCCTTTGAAGTACGGCGGAAAATAGTGATACCGAGGGTGTTTTCCAGTTCTTTTATAGCTTTGCTCAGATTAGGCTGAGCCATGTAGAGATTTTCAGCCGCCTGTGTAATAGAACGGGTCTTTTCGATCTCAACGGCATATTTGAAATGTAAGGTGTTCATGGTTCAGTCGTCCTTTCGTCGTTACTTTTTGTCGGGAAAGCTGTTGAACGGATTATTTTCAACAAGATCAACTTTAAGGTGTCTTGGTTTTGGCGGTGGAGTCGGCTTTGGCTTTTCCTGAGCCTCATCTTCAGGTTCAGCAGAAGGTCTTGAAGTTATCTCCTTTACAGGCTTGCAGGGATTTCCCACAGCAACGCAGTTTGCAGGGATATCCTTTGTAACTACGCTTCCTGCGCCTATGACGGTGTTATCACCGATAGTGACACCGCCGAGAACGGTAACATTACCGCCTATCCATACGTTGCTTCCTACCTTGATAGGTTTTGCGGATTCAAGTCCCTGATTTCTTGTGTCGGCATCTATAGGGTGTTCAGCGGTGTAAAAACCGCAGTTTGGACCGATGAATACGTTATTGCCGAATGTAACTTCGGCACAGTCAAGAATAACAAGATTATGATTGGAATAGAACTTTCTTCCCATTATGATGTTATAGCCGT
>SFFP01000133.1 GCA_004556875.1 Ruminococcus flavefaciens | reverse complement strand
GCAACCTCATACCAATATTTTAGAAATCTGTCATTATCAGCAGTTGCCATACCCTCACGAGTAGTGATTGCTTTTGATATGTATTCATTTTCAAAGCACCTAATTGTATTTTCTCCAACCCAGTATGCAAACAACAGTTGAGGAACACTCTTGAAATTCTTACCGCAACTGAGATACTTATTATTCTCAATAAAGAAATCCCTCTGTTTTTCTGCTTCAGAGTTGCCGTCAACCAATCTTAAAAATGTACCAATATACTCTCCACCAAGCTGAGCCTTGTTAACAATGAAAGCCGTTGTTTGAACAACTTCACCGCTAATTTCATCGAATCCTCTCGCTCCCAAGTGTGCCATAGAAAAGACTTCGTAGTTAAGTATTCTTTCTCGTATCTTTTCAAAACTTGTCAAGAACATCCATGACTGCATTGTAATCATGGAAACATATCCGTTGCTGCAGGCATAGGTTATACACTTTTCAATAAAGGCAGAAAAAAGGTCTGTTTTACCACCAATGAAGTTCTGATTTATAAAATCTGACAGCTTAGCATTTGCGTTACTAATTGCCATATACGGCGGATTCGTGCAAACAACATCATATTTCTGAGAAAGTATCTTGTAAAGCTGCATGAAATGTTCCAAATGACTTCGGTCAAAACCGATTATTCCTTGAAAGGCATCAATGGCTGAATCAATTTTATCATCTGCCTGAATAGTAATCAAAGAACCGTATGTATCTGCATTTTCAAATTGCTTGATAAATGATGCCATTGTATCATCGAGTAATTTATAATCGACCACCGGCAGATCCTGAAAGTGAGAGAGATTCGGAAGCTTTGCATCAAATTCTTTCTTTTGAATTCTATACCAAAGACGTTTGTCATACTGTCTTGCTTTCATCATCACAGCGAAATACGCAAGCTGATACGCACGTTTGTCGAGGTCAAGTCCCCACAGGTTGTTGCGGACGATGTTCTGTGCCGCATCACGCTCCGTGTATCCGCAGGAAAGATAGATCTGCATCAGCACATCAAACGCATAAACGAGGATATGACCGCTGCCCATACACGGATCAATGAAGCGTATCTGTTCGGGAGTGAGATGTTTTCTTTCCTCTCTGATTTCTGCAAGCTGTGCCTGAACTTCAGGTGTCTGCTCAGCTTCATCAAGGTAGTATTTCCATTCGCAACGGGCAGAAGTATCGGCGTGACCGTCAACCCAAAGTCTGCCGAGAGAGTTTTCCACCATATAGCGTACGATCCAGTCGGGGGTAAAGAGCTGAGTAGCGGCGGCGATATTTTCCTTGCTCACCTTTACTTTGTTGCTCATAGCAGCGAAAACAGCATCTTTTTTCTCAGTGTTATAATACTGATACAGCCAGCCGATAATCTCCACCTGTCCCTGTTCGCTGATGTTGAAGTCCACTTCATCAATATCGGTGACAAGGTGACGGATAAACGCATCATCATCAATAAAAGAGATCGGCAGAAGAAGCTCTGTATAATCATCAATAGAGTTATCAAACAGCTCAGGCAAAACCTCATGAAGCTTCTTGCACTGCTGAATGAACATAATACGGAAAAGCTCATCAAGTTTATTCTCTTCTTTGAGTTTCCATATTTCTTCTTTAGTGATAGAAAAGCCCTGATCTTCGGCAACTTCTACCGCTTTTGTCACAATATCCGGCTCACGCTTGCCACTCTCCGAGGAAAGCACACGCACACCGCTGGGGAGATAGTCATTGACCTCCATGAAGCGGATAGCGATAAGGCGGTTGAACCAGGTATAGGCTATCTCCTCGACCATAGTTTCATAGGCAGTCTTGTAGTCGCTTGTCCTTTCGTGGTCTTTTATACGGTTTGCAAGATTGACACGCTTTTCAATATCCTCGCCTGCAACCTCTGCAGGCTTGCTTGTACCCATATCGTAGAGCTTGAGCTTATCTGTCGAGCCTTCCATTTGAGGCTTGATACCGTTCTCGTCAATACCGAGAAAACGCATACGGTATGCGACAACTTCGATCAGATTACGCCTTGCCCATATAGAGAAATTTTTGATCTTTGTCTTATTCATAGTAAACCTCAAAACTCTATGTTAATAACAGTATTATCTTCAAGTGCAGCGATCAGACGCTTTTCAAGCTCTGCCACATACTTCTTTACATCGTCCTCAGTCTCGATCTGCCAAGTAGTAGCGTTATTGATTGTCTTGATGCTTACAGACTTACGCTTCTTGACAGGCTTTGCCGGAGGAGGTGCAACAGGCGGAGTATCACCGTTGCCACCGCCGTCAATTACAGGCGGTGGAGTAACAGGCGTGAGCTTGATCTCCATTTCATTGATTTCGTTCAGGCAGCGGAGCTTGAGAGCATCGGCTTCGGAGGTGATCGCTTTCAGAGCTGCCACATCATTACAACGCTCTGCCTTTTCTTTCAGCTCCTGGAACAGCCGTACAAACTTGTCAGTGAGCTTATCGTGGCACAGCTTGCCGTTAAGCTCCTCAAACACACGCTGTCTCGCATCTGCGATAGCTGCCTTGACAGGCTCAGCCATCTGCGAGAGGAGCTTCACATTAGCTGCGATGAATGTATCGCGCAGCGGAGGGAGCTTGTGAATTTCGTTATAGGGGTTCGGATTGTTGATGATCTTCCTGATTTCAGCGGCAGTATCTTCGATCTCTCTGTCAACGATATAGGTCTTACTGCGCTCATAGATGCCGAGAATACGCAGAACATCGTCAAAGATCTTCTTCTGCTCACCCGGATTTTCCCTTGTGCCAAAGAACTTCTTGACAGGCTCATAGTCCTCAGCAAAGTCAAGCAGAGCGCCCTCTTTTCCCTTGACAGTATTGAAGAACTCCACAGGGAACTGAATCAGCAGAATTTCAGTCAACAGGCTCTTGCCCTTTGCAATGACAGCTTTGCCCGGATATTTCGGCTGCGTACCGTAGTTATACTCAATTCTTTCAAGCTCACGCTTCAAATTGTCGGCATATCGCTTGAAATCACGCATGATAACATCTTCATCATCGCTCAGGCAGCTCACTCCGAACAAATCCTTGATAACGCCCTTTGCCGCCTTGATCTGGTCCTGCCTTGCCTTGACTTTCGGCTCAATCATCAGCTTCTCAAAGTATTCTTTTCTTGTGAGATAGCGGAGTATCTCCCTTGCATCTTTGTTCAGAAGATTGACGATCTCACCATTCATATACAGCGTAATATCGCCCTGTTTCAGCAGTTTCGCAACGATCCACTGCACATCAAGCTCCACAAAGCCATAAGGAGCTAATCTGAATGTGTCAAGCAGAGATTTCAGCGAGGTCTTAGAGTGCTTCTGCGCCGAATTTCTTGCGATGAAGTCTCTTACATCAGAAATAGCAAACTCATTTGCCTTTGAGCCTTCATTGTCGAGGGAGAGCTGTCCGCCGTTATCGGTCAGGACGGAGAGAATGTCACCCTCGGTAACAGGCATCGTGATATAGGAGAGCTTGTGATACAGCGTATTGATGAGTTTTTCAAGTCCCTCGTTTATCTTAGAGCGAATATCCTTTGAACTGCTCTGAATCCTGTCACCGCCTACATAAACAACGGCATCTTTGAGGGCATCTTCGAGGTAGATCTTCGCATTACGGCGCTTATCACGCATTTCAACGCTCTTGCCAGCCTTTATCTGCTCATACTTTTCGAGATTTCCGCTTGCACCGCTTGTCATGTACTTTTCGATCTGCTTTGCACTTACAAGCTCATCAATAAAGGCTCTGTTCTGAGGGAGAACGATCAGAACCACATTATCCTGTCCCGAAAGAAAGCGCATAGTACCGTCATCGGTCGTTGCTTCATCGCTGTCAGGTGTCAGGATACGGAGCGTCATAGGATAATCGTTATTGGTCTTATAATACTTCTCATCGACCATCTGCTTGAAGCCGAAGCTGTATCTGTTGCCAAACTTAGCAGACTTGAACTTGCTCTCTGTATAGATCTCCTCAAAAATCAGCTCGGAAATCATTCTTGTACGCTCATCAAGTTCAACGTGCATTCCGGAAATAGAGCGATTGATCTCCTGTTCTTCATTGGTAAGGAAGATATACTTATTTCCGTTACGGGAAACAAGTGTCTGCTTCACAAGCAATTCAAGTGCCTTTTCTACCTTGCCCTGAAGTTCCATTCTGTTATCATTCACATGAGAAACCATAAGGCTTGTGATATTCTCAGGAGTCGGTACAATTTCTTTTATGTACTTAATTAAGAACAATGTTTTCAGTACGTTGATTGTGAAGTTTTCTTCCTGGTTATCAGGGTTAAGGTACTGATTATTATAAGCTTTAGTAATTACTGAGCTGTGCGAATGGTCGAGAAACTGCTCCAATGAGTCATAGAACATATGGAGAGGTACTAATTCTCCCGGCTCTCTGTCCTTCAAACGGACGGCGGCTTCTTTGAAAAGAGCAAGCATAGAACGCTCACCGTCAGCGAGGTGTTTACCTGATGCACCGTATGTACGGATAGCCGTCAGTATAGAGCCTACCATATCGAACTGATAGGGAATAAAGGGATAGACCGCTGCAAAATTTTCTCTGTCCGAGTAAAGCGGCTTGTTGATCTCATCATTCCAAAGAATAAGGTTCTTCAGAAGTGTCTCCGTTGTATCATAAAGCAGGCAGAGGGCATCGTGTCCCGTCTGGTTCTTCTTCAAAATTCTCTCTCGGATAACCTCGTCAACATTGGTAGATGACAGCGAAAGACGAGTTGCAAATCTGCCCTGAATCTTTGAGAAGTTGTCAGAACGGGTTTTTGTGATAGAATCAATATCCTGCTGGCTTGTGACCATGATCCAAGCCTGTCCTTGACAGATCTTGCCCAAGTCCTCAGCGACCGTCTGCAAATTGAGCATCAGGTCATCATCTTCACCGATATACTGTCCGATCTCATCAATGACGAACACCACATGATGATGCTTGCCCTTGCTGTCGATATAGCTCTTGACGAGCTTTGCAAAGGATTCGGTATCCATACTGTAATTGAGAGCGATCTTCTCACAGGTGTTTCTTGCTGCTTCTTCACTCATTGCACCGATAGCAACAAGAGCTTCGACAACTTCGTCCTGCACATAATCAAACTCATCTCTCATATATTCGCACATTGCCGAAAACGAAGTTTCAAACTCGGTGACAGCCTGCAAATTCATACCGTAAAACAAGAAATGCCCTCTGTTGCACAAAATATGATGCAAGGCAAGGTAAAGCAGTCTGACATCTTTTATATCTTCTCCGTCAACAAAAGCTTTTCGCAAATGATATATTGTATGATAATTTTTATGGTAGTCTTTGTCCGTAAAATCTTTGTCGTTAAAAAGCGCATTTTTCTGAAATTCCGTTTTGTCCTCGGGGAAATATTTGCTCTCATCAAGCCGCATAAAAAATCCCGGATCACGCTTTGAAATTTCTTCTGAAAAAAGCTCCTGCAAAAGCTTTAAGGTCAAGGGTGTGCAATAAACACCCTCGCCGTCCAATCAAGGGTGTCTTATTGACACCCAAAGCGAAAAAATCGGCAGACA
>SFFP01000132.1 GCA_004556875.1 Ruminococcus flavefaciens | reverse complement strand
ATGCAATGTCAAACCTTCAGTGCCCACTTTAGTGGGTGAGCCTGTATTCGCCCCTTTTAGGGGCTGTGCAAACCACCACTTCAGTGGTGGTTATGATTTCATTTTTAGTTTTACAAGGTCTTTAATGACCTCACCACCGATAATGAGACCTGCAACAGAGGGGACAAATGCCGCAGATCCGGGAGTTGAACGTCTTGCCGAACCTGTTCTCATTTCAGTATTTCCGGAGCCGTCCTCAGCCGCTTGTCCATGAGGTACAATGGGCTGTTCCTTTGAATAGACGACTTTCAGTTTTTTTACGCCGCGGCGTTTAAGCTGATATCGCATTGCTCTTGCAAGAGGACAAACTGAAGTTTTGTAGATATCAGTCACTTCAAATGCAGTAGGATCGAGCTTATTTCCTGCGCCCATAGAGCTTATGACAGGTACGCCTGCCGCTTTAGCCTGCATGATTATCTCTATTTTGCCTGTTACGGTGTCAATAGCGTCCACAACATAGTCGTACTGCGAAAAGTCAAGCTTATCAGCAGTTTCGGGCATATAGAACATCTTGTGGCAGGTCACCTTGCAGTCGGGATTGATATCGCGGATACGCTCTGCCGCCGCGTCAACCTTGTACATACCAACAGTGCTGTTAAGGGCGATTATCTGGCGGTTTATATTGGTAACGCATACCTTGTCGTCGTCGATGAGGTCGAGCGCACCCACACCCGAACGAGCGAGGGCTTCAACAGTGAAGCCTCCCACACCGCCCACGCCGAAAACAGCAACACGGGAATTCGCCAGTATATCCATAGCTTCTTCACCAACGAGAAGCTCTGTTCTTGAAAAAATATCGGACATTTTAACTCCTTATCACAGAACTTTTTCCATACAGCCGCAGGTAAACGGGAAGAAATCAAACTTTTTCGTGTCAGTGTGTACAGCTCCGTGTTTTTCGTACCACTTGCGGAGCTTCACGTTTTCCTCGACTATACTGAACACCAGCTTTTCGCAGCCCATATCCTTTGCTTTTGCACAGGCATCGGCAAAGAGCTTTCCGCCGATATTATTATGCCTGTATTCGGGAAGAACGCATAAATTATTCAGCTCACATTCATTATTTTCAAGCAGAAGCAGGGAATAATAGCCGATAATGCTGCCTTTCTCTGAAAAATAGCCAAACATCGGACGATGCTCTTCATCGTACTGCGTAAACAGCTTTTCATAGGTAGTTGCAAATGCCACAAATCTGGGAGCGTTTTCTGCTGTAAAACCGAACTCGTCTGCAACGGTCATGAAACTTGTCTTTATTACCCTTACACATTCGGGGATATCATTTCTTTCTATAGCTTTTATCATAAGTATCGTGGGTACTCTGAACTTTTCCAGACGATAAAGCCGTTCCTTGTCAAGCTCGGCTTTTCCGTCTTTGTAGTCGTAGCCGAACTTTCTGTAGAACTGACAGCCTGTTATGGACGAAGGTATCTCGATACGCTTTGCACGTAGAAAGTATTCGTCTTTTTCGAGAGTTTCCATAATAAGTCTGGCAACGCCCTTGCCCTGATATTCGGGAAGAACGAATATAGTGAACAGACTGCTCTCGTCCTCTTTGCCCCAGAAAGGACCGATAGCGCCGCAGCCGATTATCTGCTCATTGTCCTCGACTACATAGAAGTGTGTCCAGCCCGCGCGTTCAAGGATATTCTGCGGCTGCTGACTTTTAACGACTTCTTCCATAAGCTCGGCAGGATAGTCTTTTGTATTGGATATCCTGAGGGTTTTTATAACTACAGCAGAAACAGCCTCGGCATCTGCGACTTCAAATCTTCTTATATTCATGTTATCGCCCCTTTCATAGCTTGTGAGCAGTGATAATGGTATAGCTGTAGGCGTTCACAGTAATGATACAGCCATCGGCAGTAATGTACCAGTTCTTGCCTTTGCGCTCGATAATGGCTGACGGAGAGCTTATTTGCTTTCTGCACCATTCCACAGTATCAGAGCAGTCAAGACCAAGATTGCGTTTTATACGAAGTTCGCCAAGCTCCGTAGTGTGAAGCTTGGCGAGATTTTTTAGCAGTTCCATTATTCAGATATCTTACGTGCTTCGATGTAAAATCTCTTGTCCTCAGCGTGACCCATTGAGAAAGTCTTTCTCGGGAGCGCACCGTCCTTGATAACAGTGGGGAAGAGCTGTGACTTATCCATGTCAGGGAGAATGAAAGCGATACCGTTATGCTTTTCAGCCAGTGACTTTACAGTATCAGCACCGTGGATATAGTCGATCTTGCCGCCGTTAGCCTTTATATAGCCGTCAAGGAAGTTCTGGAGCGAACCAACGGAAAGGTTTGAGGACTTCTTATTGATGTAAAGCTTCTTTTCAGTGCCCTTGCATGAGCAGATAACGTACTGGTCGGAGGTCTTTGTCTCAGAGAGTTCAAGAGCGGCTGTAAGCTCGTTTATGAGCTTGTTGCAGTCAACATCGAAAACAAGACGGTGGATAGCTTCAAATTTAAGTGCATCGCTGTGGAGGTTTACAATTTCAGCAAGAGCATAACGTGCAGGGTGGTTTGAAAGGTCCTTGTCGGGATTTGCCTTTTTAAGCTGTTCGTAGAACTCCTTTGCGGTTGCGAGAGAGTGATTTCCGTCGCCCATAGCGAAGAGGAGAACAGGAGTATTGCTGAGACCGTATTTTTTGCAGAAAGTGTCAGGGTCAGCAAGTGCGCAGAGAGCCTTGTCGATATTCTCCTGAGCGGACTTGTCAACGAGCCAGCCCTTTATGCTTCCGCCCTTCTGCATAAGCTCGAAATCGTAGAGCTTGCTGTCATCGGAAACTGTTTTTGCAAGCGGCTCTATAACAGTATTGTCAGGGTCGTCAATGAGTATCATTATATGAGGAAGCTCAAGGGGAGCGCCCTGTCTTACCTTGATACGTGGTGGGATACGTTCGATAACTGTAGCTTCTGTAGCTCTTACCTCAGAGGTACTGCCCTTTGAGAAGTCGTACTTTTCAAGGTCTATTGCACCAACGATACCCTGACGGAGGATACCGTTGCTCTGTATTCTTTCAACATAGACCATAGCGTCCTTGTACTCGGTGAAAACACCGTCAGCCATGTACTTGTCCATAGCAGTGTGGATGTTGTCGATACGCTGTGCAACACCGTCCTGTTCGAGATAAAGCTCGGGAAGGATAAGGTTGAGAGTTGAGGGAGCGTTTCCGACAGTTGCACTTACCTCGTCCCAGTATTCAGGCTCGCTGGTGTACTGGTCACAGGCGATAACGGACCACTTGTGCATATCGCAGTCCTTTGGTAGAAGAATGTCAGCAGAATGAAATGCAGTTGAGTTCATGGTAAATACTCCTTTATATTTTTTTGTAGGGCGGATACTATCCGACCGATGAATTGCAATTTGCAGGGAACGAGGTTCTCAAATTGAGAATGGAAAATAAATGTGTTCCCTTTGCTCATTTATTTTCAGTTCTTGATCCTTTTCAGTTCATTAAAGAGTCTGCCCACAGGAAGTCCCACAACATTGAAGAAGTCGCCGTCAATGTGGGATATGAGCGCAGAACCGAGTCCCTGTATACCGTATCCGCCTGCCTTGTCATAAGGCTCGTCGGTGTCAGCGTAGGCTTCTATTTCAGAAGCAGTAAGCTGTCTGAAAGTAACATCTGTTACCTCAGAGAATGAATTCACCTTGTCGCCGCAGATGATACAGCAGCCTGTGACCACCTGATGAGTTCGACCCGAAAGCTTTGAAATATCGGCGATACACTGTGATTTGTCCTTTGGCTTGCCAAGTATCTCGCCGCCGCAGATAACTGTTGTATCACAGCCGATAACCGTGCAGTCGGGATATTTTTCAGCCGCCGCCTTAGCTTTAAGTACAGCAAGGTATTCCGAAGCCTCCATAGGCTTTATGTCATCAGGGAGAGTCTCATCGCAGTCCGTTGAGACAGCTTCAAAGTCCTCAGCGATATATTTCATAAGCTCACGCCGTCTCGGCGAAGCTGATGCAAGAATTATCTTCATTTATATAACTCCTTGATTGGGGAAATATTTTTCTTTTTTTCTGTAACGACAACTGGATTTTGTGATGCCACAGATACTATTTACAAAGATAATTTTACCACATAGCAGGCACACTGTCAAGAAAAAATATATTCCTTATTGTTGAAATTGCATTATAAATAACGATTTGTATTGAATTATTTTTCAATATCTATTTTTAATAGCGGTATTGTAATTCAGCTATAAATGGTGTATAATTAAAAAGTATTTGTGATTATTAAAAAGAAGGTTAGAAAAAATGAATGAAAATAGTTTTGGCGGAGCGCCAAATGGAGCAGGAGGACCACCACCCGGTGCAGGCGGACCGCAGGGGGGGATGGGAAATCCGCTGGGATATGCTCCTGTAAGTTCGCTGATGTTAAAGTTTGCTATACCGAGTATTGTCGGAATGCTTGTAAGCGCCCTGTACAATATGGTCGACCAGCTGTTTATCGGAAAGGCAGTGGGTACACTCGGAAATACGGCGACTTCCATCGCATTCCCTTTTACAACGGGATGTATGGCGCTGGCACTTCTCCTGGGAATAGGCAGTGCTTCTTGCTTTAATCTGTCACTTGGTATGGGGGATAAGAAACGTGCTCCCTACTTTGCAGGAAATGCTTTGTTGCTGCTTGTAGTGAGCGGCGTTATAATGTCTGTGGTGACTCTGGCTTTCCTGACTCCGCTTCTTAAACGTTTCGGAGCAACTGACGCGGTATTGCCCTATGCCAAAGAGTACGTGAAGTATACGGCATTCGGATTTCCGTTCCTTATCCTTACAGCAGGAGGCGGACATATCATACGTGCGGACGGAAGTCCTAAAATGACTATGATATGCAACGTCACGGGCGCTGTTATAAACACTATACTTGATGCAATATTCGTTCTCGGATTTGACTGGGGAATGAAGGGTGCGGCTATTGCCACTGTTATCGGCCAGTTTATTTCCGCAGCCATTGTAGTTATATATTGTTTCAATTTCAAAACCGTGTATCTTTTCGGCAGACATCTTTTCCCGAAGTTCAGCATTATCGGCAGGATATGCTCGATAGGAATGGCTTCCTGTTTCAACCAGCTTGCTATTGCAATAGTACAGATAGTTCTCAACAATTCGCTCAAGCATTACGGTGCGCTTTCGAAGTATGGTGCAGATGACCCGATAGCTGTTGCAGGTATAGTTATGAAGGTCAATATGATAGTTTTCTCTATCGTTATCGGACTTGCACAGGGTACACAGCCTATTGAGAGCTTCAATTATGGTGCTAAGAATTACGACAGAGTCAAGAGTGCATTCTGGATGGCTTTGAAAACCGGTGCGGCAATATCATTGGTAGCTTTTGTGGCGTTCCAGCTGTTCCCTAAGCAGATACTCAGTGTATTTGCCAATAAAGATGCAAGCGAGGGGTATTATGAATTCGGAGCTAAGTTTTTCAGAATATTCCTGTTCTTTACATGGATAAATTGCTTACAGCCTATAACTGCCACATTCTTTACATCAATAGGAAAGTCTATAAAGGGTGTATTTCTTTCACTTACAAGGCAGATACTCTTTTTCCTGCCGCTTCTTATCGTTCTTCCAATGTTCTTCAAGATAGAAGGTATCACTTACACAGGTCCTTTAGCAGATGCGCTTTCAGCTATAG